>DATEGC010000068.1:0-3043 GCA_035280285.1 Candidatus Dormiibacterota bacterium
TCCACCCCGGCGCGGCCGGCGGCGGCGAGCGAGCGGCGGCCACTTACGGTGCTTTTCGCGGATATCGCGGGCTCGACCTCGATCGCCGAGCGCATGGATCCGGAGGACTGGACCGTGCTCATTGGCGAGGCGTTCGGCCGGCTGAACCGCACGGTCGAGCGCTACGGAGGAACGGTCGCACGGCTAATGGGCGACGGTGTCCTCGCCTTCTTTGGGGCGCCGACTGCACACGAGGACGATCCCGAACGCGCAGTGCGCTGTGGCCTTGACATGGTCCACGAGATCGACGAGCTGGGTGCTGCGCACAGTGGCCTTGGCGACGGCGCGTTGCGGGTGCGCGTCGGTGTCAACTCTGGCCCGGTCGTTGTGGCGGTGGTGGGCACCGACAAGGCCAACGAGTACACGGCAATGGGCGACACCGTGAACGTGGCTGCGCGGATGCAATCGGCCGCGCGCCCCGGCAGCGTCCTCGTCACCTCCGCCACCTATCGATTTGTGTCGGCGCTCGTCGACGTCGTGGACGTCGGGCTGCTCGACTTGAAGGGCAAGACGGAGGCCGTCCACGCATACGAGATAAACGGCATGAAAGCCGGCGCCGTTCGCAAGCGGGGCCTGCAGGGCCTGAGCTCGCCGATGGTCGGCCGCGCCCAGCAGCTCTCGAGCCTCCAGTCGAGCTTCCGCATCGTCAGTGCCGGCCAGGGGCGGGTCGCGTGCGTGCTGGGTGAGCCCGGCATGGGCAAAAGCCGGCTGCTGAGCGAACTGCGAGCCGGCATCGAACAGTCGGCCCTTCCGGCTCGATGGGTTGAGGGGCGATGCCTTTCCTACGGCGAAACGATTCCGTACCACCTCGTGGCCAACCTCGTGCGCTCGCTCATCGGCGTCGGCGCCACCACCGAGGAGTCGGAGATCGCGAAGGCCCTCGAGACCACAGTGCGCGATCTGCTCGGCGACGAATGGCAAGAGACGTACGCCTATCTCGGGCACATCCTTTCCCTAAAGCTCGCTCCCGACATCCAGGCTCGGATATCTCAACTCGAGATCGAGACCATCAAACGGTACGTCTCCTCACTCATCGCAGTTTTGCGGGCTGCCGGCGCTCGTAGCCCCCTGGTCATCGTCTGCGATGACGTGCACTGGGCGGACAGCGCCTCGGTGGACCTCATGCTGCAGGTCGTGGGATCGGTCGCAGCGCTGCCGGCGTTCCTGGTTCTCAGCTCGCGGGTCGAGCGGGGCGCGGTGGGATGGAAGCTGATCACCGGCACCCGCGACATGTTCGGAGACGCCATGACCGAGATCCGGCTCGAACCGCTGTCGGCCGACAACAGCAGGGAGCTCGTATCCAACCTGCTGCAAATCGAATCGCTGCCCACGGAGACTCGCGACCAGATCCTCGCTCGAGCGGAGGGCAACCCGTTCTTCGTCGAAGAGGTGATCAGGATGCTCATCGACCGGGGAGCGATCGTCCTCGAGGGCGATCGTTGGATCGCCAACGGGAGCGCCGCGAGCATCGAAATTCCCGACACCCTCCACGGCCTCCTTCTCGCGCGCATCGATCGCTTGCCCGCGGAAAGCAAGCGGACTCTGCGCGTCGCATCGGTGATCGGCCGGCAGTTCGGCGTCACTATCCTTGAACGTCTGTTGGAGCCGCGAACGGGATGAATGCCCGCGCTGACCTGAGCACGCTCGAAGGCAGCGGCCTGATCCAGATCGCCGCGCTGCAGCCCGAGCTCGAGTACATGTTCCGGCACGCGCTCGTCCAGGAAGCCGCCTACGCGTCACTTCTGAAACAGGACAGGCGCACGCTGCATCGGAGCGCCGCGGAAACAATCCTTGCGCTCCACCCTGGAAGCCGGGGCGAGTTGGCTGCGGTCGTCGGCATGCACTACGAACTCGCCGGCGACGCCGCAAGCGCAGCTGAATTCCTTGTCGTCGCCGGTGACCATGCTTTCGAGCACTTCGCCAACAAGGAGGCGGTCCGATTCTTCCGACGCGCGAGTGTACTTGTCGCCGGAGCAAACCCCAACCTCGAGCTTCGCGCCGCCATCGGCGGAGCCAAGGCGGGCTGGACCTTGATGGATTCCGAGGTCGCACTCCAGGAACTGGATCGCGCCATTGCCGGCGCCGCCGGGGCCGACCAGAAGCTAGTTGCCGAAGGTTACTTCTGGCTTGCCTTCATGCGGCGGCAGCGAGGTGAAGTGCCGGAATCTAGCCCTGAGTTGAAGCATGCTCTCGAGCGCGCGGCGGAGATCGGAACGACAATGAACGATCCGAACGCGGCCGCACTCCCCAAAGCCCTGATGGGCTCATTCATCGCGTTCACTGGAAACCTTCGCGAAGGCGCTAAGGAGATGGTCGAGGCGCTGCCCGTGCTGGAGGCAGGAGGCGATGCGGTGTCAGTCGCCATCGTCGGCGATTTTCTTTCCCTCACCTACTCGCGGCTGGGCGAGTTCGCCGCGGCCGAGGAGACGATCGAGCGTGCGCGGCAGTTCGCGGGCGACGGCGATGCGATCGCCCGCGTCGACGTCGACATCGCGCAGTCCGGGCTCAATCTCGAACGGGGCGAGGCCGAGCTCGCATCGCGGCAAGCGCATGAGTGCTCCGAGCGCGCGGAGGGACTTGGCGCCTACGCGTGCGTTGTCGCTTCCAACGTCATGTTCGGCGCTGCCAGCCTGGCTAAGGAAGACGCGATCTCGGCGAAGCAGCCGCTCGAGCGTGGGAACGAGCTGAGCGTCGTGACGAACATGGCGCCGATGCGCACTCTCCTTCGTGCCCTTCTTGGCTCGACCCGGATGCGCCTGGGCGACGTCAGTGGAGGGGTCGCCGATTGGGATCAGGCACTGGCCAATGCGCGCGACATGAGCGATCGATACGGTGAAGCCCAGACGCTGTGGGGCCGAGGCCGCACTTACGCTCGCCAGCCGGATGCGGATCTGCCCGCTGCGCTTGCAGACCTGGATCGAGCCACGCAGCTGTTCGAGGCGATGGGCACGCGCCCTGCTCTGGCGCGAGCGCTGCACGACCAAGCGGTCGTCCTGCGGAGTCT
>DATEGC010000069.1:0-6614 GCA_035280285.1 Candidatus Dormiibacterota bacterium
CCGGCGCACGTCCTCGTCAGAGATTCCGTTCAGGTATTCGAGCGTGCGGTACACCTTGCACAGAATAGTGTCCGGGTATAATTCACCGAACCCGCCCCATTCCAATGGAGTAAACACACCCTGACACAGAGCCGGATCGAATCCCGCGAAGCGATTTCCGGGGAGCACTCTGGCCAGTTGGGGGTTTTGGAGATAGGGATCGGGCGCAACGCCCGGCGCGCTTACGGATTCGACGAGGTCGCCCTGGTTCCGGGCGGCGTGACTCTGAATCCAGACGAGGTCGACATCTCATTTTCGATGGGCGATCGATTCTCGCTGGCACTGCCCTTCTGGGGTTCGGCTATGGACGGTGTCGTCGACGTCGACTTCGCGATCTCCATGGGCGAGCTGGGCGGGATAGCCGTCCTGAACCTCGACGGCGTGCACACGCGCTACGCGGATGCCGCGCCGGTGATCAGGAGGATCGCCGAGGCGGGTAAAGCCTCGGTCAACGCCGTCCTCAAGGACGCGTATCGGGAGCCGGTCAAGTCCCACCTGATCGCCGAGCGGATCAGGGCGATCAAGGCCGCGGGAGTGCCGTGCGCCGTCTCGACTGTCCCGGCCCGGGCGGAAGAACGTGCCGAGGTCGTGCAGAAGGCAGGCGCCGACGTTTACGTCGTCCAGGGCACGGTCATGACCGCCCGTCACTCGTCGCGCTCCTATCACCAGCTCTCCTTCGACCACCTCGTGCGTGCGTGCGACATTCCGGTCGTTGTCGGCAACTGCGTCCAGTACGACACCGCGCTGGAGCTGATGGAGACTGGCATCGCGGGCATCCTCGTTGGGGTGGGACCTGGGGCGGCGTGCACGACCCGCGGGGTGCTTGGCGTCGGCGTGCCGCAGGTGACCGCGACCGCCGACGTGGCCGCGGCGCGTGACGAGCACATGCGCCGGGGCGGCATGCGGGTCGCCGTGATCACGGACGGCGGCATGCGGATAGGCGCGGACGTGTGCAAGGCGTTCGCGTCAGGGGCCGACGCGGTGATGATCGGAACTCCCCTCGCCGGCGCCGAGGAGTCCGCATCCCGGGGCTTCAACTGGGGTATGGCGACGCCCGACCCGAACCTGCCGCGGGGCACTCGGATCCAGGTCGGCACCAAGGCGACGCTGCGCGAGATACTGCTCGGCCCGGCGCGCGTCGACGACGGCACGCAGAACTTTGCCGGTGCGCTGCGCTCGGCGCTCGGCGTTTGTGGGGCGCGCGACATCGCCGAGTTCCAGCATGTGGAGATGGTGATCGCGCCGTCGATCCTCTCCGAAGGCAAGGTGTTCCAGCAGGCCCAGCACGTAGGGATGGGCAAGAGCTGAGCACGGCCGCCACAGCCAGGCGGGAACAGGTCAACAACCGCACCCGCGAGCAAACCGTCTTCATCCTCGACTTTGGCTCGCAGTTCAGCCAGCTGATCGCGCGCCGCGTGCGCGAGGCCAACGTCTACTGCGAGCTGGTTGGGGGCACGACACCTTGGTCGCAGCTCGAGGCCAGGCATCCCGCTGGGCTGATCCTCAGCGGCGGTCCTTCGAGCGTCTACGACGAAGGCGCTCCACAGGTCGATCGCGAAGCGCTGCGCGCCGGCGTGCCGGTGCTCGGCATCTGCTACGGGATGCAGTTGATCGCCCAGGAGTTCGGCGGCAAGGTCGACCCCGGCCACGCCCGCGAGTACGGGCCGGCACTCGTGTCCGTGCGCGAGCCCAACCGCCTGTTCAGCGGCCTGCACGGCGAGCTGCCGGTATGGATGAGCCACGGCGACCACGTCAGCGAGTTGCCGCCGGGGTTCCGGCTCCTCGCGACCAGCGGCAACTCACCGGTCGCTGCCTTTACGGATGGCGAAGGCATCTTCGGGATCCAGTTTCACCCCGAGGTCGTGCACACGCCGAGCGGCCGCGAGGTACTGCGCAACTTCCTGTTCGGCGTCTGCCACTGCACGCCGTCATGGACACCAGGGTCCTTCATCGCCGTAACGACCGAGAGCATCCGCGCTCAGGTCGGCGCGGGACGAGTCATCTGCGCCCTGTCTGGCGGCGTCGACTCGGCGGTCGCGGCGACCCTGGTGCAGCGCGCCGTCGGGGATCAGCTCACGTGCGTGTTCGTAAACAACGGACTGCTGCGGAAAGAGGAGCCGGAGCGGGTGCTCGACGTGATGAAGGGCAACCTCGACATGAACATCCGCTACGTCGACGCCACAGACCGGTTCCTCGCCGCGCTGCGGGGCGTCATCGACCCCGAGCAGAAGCGGCGCATCGTCGGCCGCGAGTTCATCTCAGTGTTCGAGACGGAAGCCGCCGCGCTCGGCCACATCGACTTCCTGGCCCAAGGCACCTTGTACCCCGACGTGATCGAGTCGACCGCGCCTGACGTCGCCGCCACCGCTTCGAAGATCAAGACGCACCACAACGTCGGCGGGCTGCCACCAGAGTTGCGCTTCCAGCTGATCGAACCGCTCCGCTACCTGTTCAAGGATGAGGTGCGCGCGGTCGGCCTCGAGCTGGGCATGCCCGAAGAGATGGTCTATCGCCAGCCATTCCCTGGCCCGGGGCTCTCGATCCGCTGCCTGGGCGAGGTGACCGCCGACCGGCTCGAGATCCTGCGCCTCGCAGACTGGATAGTCATCGACGAGATCAAGCGCCACGGGCTGTACCGCCAGGTGTGGCAGTCGTTCGCGGTGCTGACCCCGCTCGAGACGGTCGGCGTGATGGGCGACTACCGTACGTACGCGAATGTGGTTGCGGTCCGCGTGGTGACAAGCGAGGACGCGATGACCGCGGACTGGGCGCGCGTGCCGTATGAGGTGCTGGCCCGCATCAGCAACCGCATCGTCAACGAAGTGAAGGGTGTGAATCGGGTGGTGTTCGACATCACGAGCAAGCCGCCCGGCACCATCGAGTGGGAGTAGATCGGGGCTGGCGTAAATCGATGATCGACGGCCTGCTGTCCGGTCAACGCGCCGACGGCGGCTTCGGGGTGCATCCGTACTCGAAGTGGAAAGGCGCCCACTGGCGGCTGGTCTCGCTCGTCGAGCTCGGGATCCCGCGCACCAACCAGGCCGCCAGAGCCGCCGCCTCCTCGGTGCTCGACTGGATCGCAGCGCCGCGCGAGCCCCTGATAATCAAAGGACGCGAGCGCCGGCACGCATCGATGGAGGGCAACGCGCTCGCGGTGTGCTGCCGGCTGGGCATGGCGCGGAACAAACGCGTGCGCCGCCTGGTCGACGTGCTGCTGCGCTCGCAGTGGCCAGACGGAGGCTGGAACTGCGACCCGAATCCAGATGCGTGGCGCTCCTCGTTTCATGAATCGCTGGCGCCCATCTGGAGTCTCATCGAGTACTTCCGCGAGACCGGCGACGCTAACGCGAAGGACGCGGCTCGACGCGCGTGCGAGCTGCTGCTCGACCATCACGTCTTCAAGTCAAGGCACACCGGTGAGGCGATCCACCCCGAGTGGTTGCACATCCACTGGCCTCACTACTGGCACTACGACTTCTTCAACAGCCTGCGCATGATCGCGAGAGCCGGCCTGCTCGACGACCCAAGAGCGGACGATGCGAAGGCGTTGCTGATTTCGCGTCGGCGTAAGGACGGAAGCTGGCGTGTCGACGGCCACTGCTACTGGCGCCAGGAAACAGAGGCTGTGTTCTGGGGTGACGCGCATCAGATCGTCACGCCGAATGCTGTCGCCGTGCTGCAATAGCTTGACGTGAAGGTCCTTGTGGTCGGCTCTGGCGCGCGCGAGCACGCGCTCGTGTGGAAGTGCGTGCAGTCGGAGCTCGTCGAGCGTGTCTACTGTGCGCCGGGCAACGGAGGCACCGGCGGGATGGCTCGGAACATCGCGATCGGCACGCAAGACGTCGTGCGCCTGGTCGACTTCGCGAAGCGCGAGCGACTCGGGCTCATCATTCTCGGCCCCGAGGCGGCTGTGGAGGCGGGCGTCGGCGACGCTCTCCGCGACGCGGGCTTCAACGTATTCGGCCCAAACCGCGCCGCGGGTCGGATCGAGTCGAGCAAGTCGTTCGCCAAAGCCTTGATGAAGCGCGCCGAGATACCGACCGCGGATTTCGAGGTGTTCACCCAGCCGGCGGCGGCCAAATCGTGGGCACGCCAGCACCAGGGCAGAGTGGCGGTCAAAGCCGACGGCCTTGCGCGCGGAAAGGGCGTCATAGTCTGCGGCAACGTCGACGAATCGGACAGGGCCGTAGACGCCATGCTCGTCGAGCAGCGGTTCGGCCGCAGCGGTGCCGTGATCGTGCTCGAGGAGCGGCTCGAAGGTCCGGAGCTGTCGGTGCTCGGAGTTACCGACGGAACCGACGTCATCCCGCTGGCGCCCGCCCGCGACTACAAGCGCGCTCAGGAAGGCGACGCCGGCGCCAACACCGGCGGCATGGGCGCCTACTCGCCGCCCAAAGGGGTTGATGACGCGCTCGTCAAGGAAGTCGTGGAGTGCGTCATGCGGCCAGCGGTCCAGGAGCTCGGGCGCAGCGGGAACGAGTTCCGCGGCGTTCTTTACGCAGGCTTGATGCTCACGGAGCGAGGCATCCGCGCGCTCGAGTTCAACGCACGGTTCGGCGACCCCGAGGCGCAGGTCGTCCTGCCGCGCCTGGAGAGCGATTTCATCGCCCTCGCCCTGACCGCGGCGAAGGGAGGCCTGGCCTCACATCCCGACCTGCGCTGGAGTCCGCAGGCGTGCGTAGGCGTCGTGGTCGCTTCCGCCAACTACCCAGACGACGCCGCGATGAAGCTCGGGCGGCGCATCACCGGCCTGGCCGAGATGCCGCCCGGGGTGCGCATGTTTCACGCCGGGACGAAGTTCGAGCCCGGCATCGGCCTGGTCACCGATGGCGGCAGGGTCGTAACCTCGGTCGCGTTGGGTGATACGGTCGCGCAGGCACGCGAAACTGCTCTGGCCGGCGCCCGGCAGGTACGATTCGAAGGGGCTTTCTTTCGAAGCGACATAGCTGAGGAGGCGGTCTAGTGCAGCCAGTCGTCGGCGTCATCCTCGGCTCGCGGTCCGATCTTCCGTTGATGGAGTCTTGCGTCAAATTGCTGGAGGATCTCGGATTGACGCACGAGCTGAAGGTTTGTTCGGCGCATCGAAATCCCCGCGGCGTGATGGAGTGGGCGGCGTCCGCGCGCTCGCGCGGCTTGAAGGTGGTGATCGCGGCTGCCGGCGGCGCCGCGCATCTACCGGGCGTCGTGGCGGCGTGGACTGACCTGCCCGTGATCGGCGTGCCGGTGCCGACGCAGCACCTGGGCGGCGTCGATTCGCTCTACTCGATCGTTCAGATGCCGGCCGGCGTGCCGGTCGCGACCGTCGCCATCGGCGAGGCGGGGGCGAAGAACGCGGCATGGCTCGCCGCCAGGATCATCGGCTTGCAGGACGGCGACGTCGAGCAGCGTCACAGCGAAAAGCGCGCGGCGCTTGCGGCGAGCTAGTGGCGAAGAAGAAGGCACGCGTTCGGCTCGTCGACACCACGTTTCGCGACGCGCAGCAGTCGTTGCTTGGTGGTTATCTGCGCACCGACGAGATCGTGCCGATTGCCGCCAAGATGGACTCCGTCGGGTTTGCGGCGATGGAGGCGTTCGGTGGCGCCACATTCGAGACCCAGCTGCGCATCCACGAAGACCCGTGGGATTTCCTGCGCAAGCTGAATCAGGCGACTCCGAACACGCCGATCCAGGCGCTGATCCGGGGCCAGAACCTCGTCGCCAGTCGCAACTTCGCCGACGACGCGGTGGAGCTGTTCATCAAGCACGCGGCCAAAGCGGGCGTCGACATCTTCCGGATCTTCGACCCGCTCAACGACCTTCGCAATATGGAGGCGTCGATCGCAGCTGCGTTGCAAGCCAAGAAGAAAGTGCAGGGCACGCTGAGCTACGCGATCTCCCCCGCGCACAACCTCGAGCTGTGGGGATCGCTCGCCAAGGGCCTGGTCAACATGGGCTGCCACGAGATCGTTATCAAGGACACATCGGGACTGCTCAGCCCGCAGGCGACGTGGGAGCTCGTGACCACGTTGAAGGAGATCGTAAAGGTCCCCATCGACGTTCACTCGCATTGCTCCAGCGGCATGGCGCCGATGGCATATATGGCCGCGGTGGAAGCAGGGGCCGAGATCCTCGACGTCGCGATCTCGCCGCTGGCGTGGGGCGCATCACAGCCCGCGGCCGAAAGCGTTGTGGCCGCGCTTGAGGGCGGCGAGTACGACACCGGACTCGACCTCAGCAAGATGTGGGAGATCCAGCAGGACGTCGAGGAGCTGAAGCGCCGGCACATCGAGCACCTGAGCCCCGTCGCCGACCGCGTCGACGCCAGCATCCTCCGCTACCACATGCCTGGGCTGATGATCCAGGACATCTACCAGCAGCTGACTGACCACAACGCGACAGAGCGTTTGGACGAGGTGCTCGACGAGGCCAATCATGTTCGCCGTCACATTGGCTATCCGCCGCTGGTGGCGCCGATCCGGCAGATGATCGCGACGCAGGCCGTCTTCAACGTGCTCGGCGGCGAGCGATACGCGACGGTGACGCAGGAGCTCAAGGACTACCTGCAGGGTCTTTACGGGCGCCCGCCGGCGCCGGTG
>DATEGC010000070.1:0-2260 GCA_035280285.1 Candidatus Dormiibacterota bacterium
GGGCTTGCCGGCGGCGACTTCATCGAGTTCGAGGGGCAGCTGCGGATCTCGCTTGCCGAGCTGCGCGAGGCGTGGGAGTCGATGGTCAGCTGATGTGCGGCGTTTTCGGGATCTGCGCCAAGCAAGGGGTCGACGTGGCCAACCTCACGTATTTCGGGCTCTTCGCTTTGCAGCACCGCGGCCAGGAGTCGGCGGGGATCGCGGTCTCCGACGGGTCGACTGTCCGCATCCGTCGCGACATGGGCCTGGTGGCGCAGGTCTTCTCGCCGGAGCAGATCAAGGAGCTCGGCGAAGGATCAGTGATCGCACTCGGCCATACCCGTTACTCGACCACCGGGGCAAGCCGGCCCGAGAACGCCCACCCGCTGCCGTTTCACCACCCGACCCTCGGTCCCGGCGCGATCGCGCACAACGGCAACCTGCTGAATGCCGACGCCCTGCGTGCCCAGCTCGCCGACCGCGGCGTCACCTTCGAGACAGCACTCGACACCGAGGTGATGGCACGCCTCATCGAGAACACTCACGGGCGTTCGTGGGACGAAGTGATCAGGCGGACCTTCGCTCGTGTTGTGGGCGCTTACTCGTGCGGCGTGATCACTCCGACGCAGCTCATCGCCCTGCGCGACCCGTTCGGTTTTCGCCCGCTGTGTATCGGCTACATACCGCTACCGGGACAGCCGGCCCACGTCGTCGCTTCGGAAACATGCGCCCTCGACACGGTGCACGCGACGTTCGTGCGTGAGGTGCAGCCTGGCGAGATGGTGGTCATGGACGAGCACGGCGTGCACAGCCTCAGCTTCCAGGCCGCAAGCAAGCACGCGATGTGCGTGTTCGAGTTCATCTATTTCGCGCGGCCGGACTCGATCCTCAAGAACTGCGAGCTGGAGGACGCCCGGATACGGATGGGGCACGAGCTCGCAGGCGAGGCGCCGGTCGAGGCGGACATGGTGGTTCCATTCCCCGATTCCGGCACGCCGGCTGCGATTGGTTATGCCGAAGCGTCGGGCATCCCTTTCCGCGAAGCGATGATGAAGAGCCGGTACATCAACCGGACGTTCATTCAGCCGGACCAGTCGCTGCGCGAGGCCGGGGTGATGTTGAAGCTCAACCCGCTTCCTCGCTCAATCAAGGGCAAGCGCGTGATCGCGGTCGACGACTCGATCGTCCGCGGGACGACGTCCCGTCGCATCATCGAGCGGTTGCGGGCTGCCGGCGCGAGCGAGATCCACATGCGCATCTCCAGCCCCCCAATGCGCTACCCGTGCTTCATGGGCGTGGACATCGGTTCCACCAAGGAGCTGATCGCGTCGGGCCGTTCGGTCGACGAGGTGCGCAAGCAGATCGGCGCCGACTCGCTCCACTACCTCTCGATTCCTGGCCTGATCCGGGCCATCGGTCGCGGCACGGCGCAGGAGTTCTGCCGTGCGTGCTTCGACGGCTCCTATCCCGTTCCAGTTCCGCAACAGCTCGAGATGGATAAGATGCAGTTCGAGGGTCAGCTGACCCGAGCTTGAGCTCAGAGGGTCTGTCCTACGCCGCGGCCGGCGTCGACATCGCGGCGTATGAGCGCGCCCTCGAGCGGGTCAAGCCGCTGATCGCGGCCACGCACGGCAAGGAGGTCGCCGCCGGCGTTGGTCCGTTTGCCGGCCTCTACGCGCTGCCCGGTGGCGCGCAGCTGGCGGCCAGCGCGGATGGTGTCGGCACCAAGATCAAGGTCGCCATCGCCACAGGCAAGCACAGCGTGATCGGCGCCGACCTGGTCAATCACTGCGTCAACGACATCGCCACCGCGGGCGCGCGTCCGCTTTTCTTCCTCGATTATTTCGCTACCGGGCGCCTGGATGCGCACGTTTTCGAGCAGCTCATCGAAGGCATGACATCGGCGTGTCGGGATGCAGGCTGCGCCCTCCTCGGTGGGGAGACAGCCGAGATGCCTGGTATGTACGCGCTAGGCGACTACGACCTGGCCGGCTTCATCGTCGGCATCGTCGAGGCTCCGGCTCGCCCCGAGCCTGTCATCGCAGGCGATCGGTTGATCGGGTTGCGATCCAGCGGCCTGCACACGAACGGGTACTCGCTTGCCCGCAAGGTGTTCGAGGGAGCTCCACTCACCGCGGACCTCTCCGCCGCGCTGATGGCGCCGCATCTCTCGTACCTCGCCGACCTGCGGCGCCTGCGCTGGAAGGCCGCCGCGCACATCACTGGCGGCGGGATCGCCGGCAATCTGTCCCGCGTGGTGCCATCAGGGCTGAGCGCGATG
>DATEGC010000071.1:0-26878 GCA_035280285.1 Candidatus Dormiibacterota bacterium
ACCATCGGTCCGAACTCGATCCGCTTCGTCCACTCTGCGGCCAGGGCCAGCGAAGTCCAGCACTCGATGCAATCGCGCTTGGAAGCCTCTGGTCCGGCCAGCGAGATGAGGTGGTCGCTTCTCCGCAGGGAGGCGAAGCCGAGGCGCTCGGCGTCGGCGCAGATGCGCCGCCAGCGCTCCCAGTTGAGCCCTTCCTGGCCTTCGATCATGATCCCGAGCTTCGTCAACGTCCGAGCGCCATCGTAAGTTCGGTGACGGGTCGGAAGTTTAGGATGCGGTCGCGCGGGATGCCCGCGCGCCGCGCCATCCACAACGCCATCGGCACGTAGGCAAACTCGGCCGGCGCGTGCGCGTCGGCGTCGACCGAGAACGTGCAGCCGCAGGCGAGGGCGAGCCGAGCCATCTCAGGGGAAAGATCCATGCGGGCCGGGTCGCAGTCGATCTCGAGAGCGACGCCGTGTTGGGCGGCTTCTTTGAAGACAGCCTCGAAGTCATATGTGGCCCCTTCACGTGAGCCTGGCCGCCTGCCTGTCGGATGCCCGATCAGGTCGACGTGTGGGTGTGAGACCGCGCGCAGCATCCGCTCCGTCATCGCGGCGGGCTCCTGGCGCAGCTTCACGTGGGGCGACGCGATGACGATGTCGAGGATTTCGAGCACGGCGTCCGGCAGGTCGAGTGACCCGTCCTCGAGGATGTCGACCTCGATCCCCTGCAGCAACGCCAGGCCGTCGACCTGTTTCTGGACCTCGGCCATCTCGCGCGACTGCGCGACGAGCCGCTCGGCGTTCAGCCCGCGGACGACCGTAATGCGAGGCGAATGGTCCGTGATGCCCAGGAAGCTGTAGCCGAGAGCCTGCGCCCCCTGGGCCATCTCGAGCATCGTCGCCCTGCCGTCGCTCCAGTTCGTGTGCGAATGGATGTCGCCCCTGTATTCGTCGAAGTCGAGGTCGGACTCATCATCGCGAGCCGGCTGCTTGAACTGTTCGCGCAGCCGGTTCAGGTAGCGGCTCTGGCCCGTGTCGATGAGGTCGGTCAGTACCCTGGCGATGCCCTCGCCGACGCCGTCGAGGGAAGTCAGGCTGTCGGTGCGACGCAGCGATTCGAGGTCCGGGCGCTGCAGTGCGATCGACCACGCCGCCGCGGAGAAAGCCTGGGCACGGAATCGTTCCTTGGGATCCTGGCGCAATAGATACCCGATCTCGGAGATGACCTGAACCGCGTCGATGGCATCCACCTCGTAAATTGTCTGGGCAAAGATGGCTGCACCGAAACCGAAAGCGGGCGACCCGATCCCGGAGCTCATCGAGTCGCTGCTGGTCGAGCTGGGCGAGGACCCATACCGGCAGGGTCTCAAAGCCACGCCCGAGCGGGTGTCGCGGGCCCTCCGCGAGCTCACCGACGGATATCGCGCGAGTCCGGAAGAGGTCATCTCTGACGCCGTCTTCGATCAGGACTACGACGAGATGGTCGTGGTCAAAGACATCCCTTTCTACAGCCTGTGCGAGCACCATATGCTCCCCTTCTTCGGCCACGTCCACGTTGGCTACCTGCCCAAGGGCAAGGTGGTCGGCCTGAGCAAGATCCCGCGCCTGGTCGAGATCTTCTCGCACCGCCTGCAGATCCAGGAGAAGCTGACGAACGAGATCGCCGAAGCCCTCAACAGCGCGGTGGCGCCGAGAGGTGTCGGGGTCGTGGCGGAGGCGCGGCACCTGTGCATGGAGATGCGGGGGGTGGAGACTCCGGGCGGCCGCATGATCACGTCCTGCATGCTGGGCACCTTCCGGCGCGATCCCCGCACGCGGAACGAGTTTCTGGACCTGGTCCGAAGAACCTAGTTCCGGGCCAAAAACCGGCGGACCTCGGCCTAGAACAGCGGCCCTGCCTGGATGCCGAGATTCGTCCGACCCGTCCGAGACCTGTTCGCGGCCGTCCGATCAGCCCGGTCGCCCACACATAAACCAGCCTTTATGCGTTAAACTGGCGTATAAAGCAACCTTTATGTTTCTCCAGAATCCGCGGAACGAGCTGCCGGACCATTTCCTGGCTTTTGCCAACCCCACTCGCCTGCGCATCCTGGAGCGCCTGGCCAAGGCCGGTGAAGTGAACGTGAACGACCTCGCCGAGTACCTGCACATGAGCCAGCCGCGCATCTCCTGGCACCTGCGCATGCTGCGCCTGGGCGGTGTGATCCGGACCCGGCGCGAGGGCCGCCAGGTCGTCTGCTCGCTCGATGTGGAAAACATCCGGCGCTATCGCGAGCGCCTCGACCAGATGCTGGGCATGAACGGAAAAGTCAAAGTTCGCGAGGAGGTGGGTGCATGAGGGCCAATAACAGAGACGGTCACCGGAACGGTCACGAGAAAAACGACAAGAAGGTGCGCGTAGCAGTCGTCGGGGTGGGCAACTGCGCCTCCTCGCTGGTTCAGGGCGTGCACTACTACCGCGACGCCTCATCGAAGGAGTCCGTACCCGGGCTGATGCACGTCGACCTCGGTGGCTATCACATCCGCGACATCGAGTTCGTCGCCGCCTTCGACATCGACAAGAACAAGGTCGGGCTCGACCTCGCCGACGCGATTTTCGCCAAACCCAACAACACGGTGAAGTTCTCCGACGTGCCGCGCACGGGCGTCAAGGTCCAGCGCGGCATGACGCACGACGGGATCGGCAAGTACCTGTCAGATGTCGTGCAGAAGGCTCCGGGCGAGACCTCTGACGTTGTCGGGATCTTGAAGAAGGCGAGGGCCGACGTGATGGTCAGCTATCTGCCGGTCGGCTCGGAAGAGGCGACCAAATGGTACGTCGAGCAGGCGCTGGCCGCGGGGGTTGGCTTCGTGAACTGCATCCCGGTGTTCATTGCGCGCGAGCCGTACTGGCAGAAGCGCTTCCTCGACAAGAACCTGCCCATCATCGGCGACGACATCAAGTCGCAGGTCGGAGCGACCATCGTCCACCGCGTGCTGACCCGGCTCTTTCGGGATCGGGGCGTGAAGCTGGAACGCACGTACCAGCTCAACTTTGGCGGCAACACCGACTTCCTGAACATGCTCGAGCGCGAGCGCTTGATGTCGAAGAAGATCTCCAAGACGCGAGCGGTCACCTCGCAGCTCGACTACGACATCGGCAAGGACAACGTGCACATCGGTCCGTCCGACTACGTGCCCTGGTTGAACGATCGCAAGTGGGCGTACATCAGGCTCGAGGGCCGCTCCTTCGGCGACGTCCCGCTGAACGTCGAGCTGAAGCTTGAGGTGGTCGACTCGCCCAACTCGGCCGGCATCGTGATCGACGCGGTGCGATGCGCCAAGCTGGCCCTCGATCGCGGCATCGGCGGAGCCCTGGAGGCGCCCAGCTCGTACTTCATGAAGTCACCCCCGGTGCAGTACAGCGACAACGAGGCACGGCGGTTGGTGGAGGAGTTCATCGAAGGTGATAAGGCGGGAGTCGATGGGCGCGACGGGCGCGTCCGGCGCGTCGCCCGCGGCAAACCGGCCGCAGCTGCTGGCCGCTAGCTACAGGGCCGGCGCGCGACTGCTGCGCGTCGTACCCGCACGGCTGCGGTACGCAGCAGCCGCTCCGGGCGGTGCCGCGTGGTTCTGGCTCAGCGCGGCTCAGCGCCGCGCCGCGCTCGACAACTACGCCGCCGCGCTGGGTCGTGATCGCGGCGACCCAGAGGTCGGGCGCGTCGCCAGGCGCGCGTTCCAGAACTACGGCCGGATGCTGATGGACTTCCTGCTTCTGGGCAGCCTGACGCCCGCCGAATTGATCTCGCGCGTGACCGTCGACGGCCGCGAGCACCTCGAGGCAGCGATGGCCCGCGGACGCGGCGCGATCGTCGCCGTGCCGCACATGGGCTCGTGGGACATGGGCGGCTCGTTCGGGGGCGCGTTGGGCTACCGGGTACTAGCGGTGGCCGAACGCTTTCCCGGCTCCCTCAACGATGCGGTCGTCGAGACCCGCCAGCATTTCGGCATGAAGGTGGTAACGATGGGCCGGCAGGCCGTCCGGGCCATCACTGAGGCACTGGAGACGAACGGAGTCGTGACCCTGGCCTGCGACCTGGAGCAGGGTCCCGGCGTGACCGTCAGCTTTTTCGGACGCGAGGCGACTGTCCCGGGCGGGCCAGCGGCGTTCGCGTTGAAGACCGGCGCCACGTTGCTGCCGGCCGCTGTGTACGCGACAGGGCCCGGCCGCTACCACGTGCACATCGACCCGGCCCTCCGACTGAACGAGGGTGACACCAAAGAGAGCGTGATGCAGCGCGTGATCGATCGACTCGCGGATTTCATCAAGGAGCGCCCCGACCAGTGGTACGCGTTTCGGCCTATGTTCTCCCGCTGAGGGATGGGCGAGTGGACATGGCGAGCGTTCAAGGTCGTCCAGGCCTTTGTCGAGCATATGCCGCGACCTTGGGCCTATGCGCTGGCGGTGCTGGCCGCGCGTTTCGCCTGGTGGTTTTCGCCTCTGGCCAGACCGCGACTCGAGTACAACCTCAAAGTCGCATGCCCGGAGCTAGAGAGCGACTCCCGCGCCCTGCGCCGCCTGTCGTGGCTGAACTTCCGCAACCACGCCAAGGCCTACGCCGACCTGATGCTGCTGCCGAGCGCGAGAGTCGAGACGATGCGCGGCGACCTGAAGGTGCAGGGTTGGGAGTATCTCGACGAGGCGCGCGGCGCGGGCAAGGGTGTGCTGGTGGTGTCCTGCCACATGGGCTCGTACGAGGTAGTGGCCGCGATCTGGTCGGCGACGCTGGCGCCCGTCAGCTTTTTCGCCGAAGAGTTGGAGCCGCGAGCGCTGTTCGAGTGGTATCGCGATACCAGGGCGCGGCTTGGGATCAGCGTGCTGACGCTGGACCATGGCGGAATCCGCAAGGTGCTGGAGGCGTTGCGCGACCAGGAGATGGTGATCACTGCGATCGATCGCGACATCACCGGCACCGGCTACCTGATGCCGTTCTTCGGCAGGCTGGCGCCGATCCCGCTCGGCCCGGCAGCCATCGCGCTGCGACTCGGCACGCCGCTGTTCCCGGTATGCGTTTATCGCTTGCCCGACGATACGTACATGGCAGAGGGGGCGCCGCTCGTATACGCCAAGTCGACCGGCAATCCGCGGGCGGACCAGGTCCGCACCACGGAGGAGCTGCTGCGCCACATCGAGCGGTTCATTCAGCGGCATCCGGAGCAGTGGCACGTGCCGCATCGGATCTGGTCGGGCTCGGAGTGAGCTAATCATGAGAGTCGGCCTCGTCTCGCCCTACGACTTTGCATCGCCGGGTGGGGTCAACGACCATGTCCGCAACCTAGCCGTCCGGCTGCGGAAGCAAGGCCACGAGACGCGCATCTTCGCGCCGTCCAGCCGGGCCGACGTCGACTTCGACAGCGCGCGCTTCTACCGCATCGGCACGCCGATTGCGATCCCGGTCAACGATTCGGTGGCGCGCATCACGTTGAGCTTCCACCTCGCCAACCAGATCGCCGCCATCGTCGCTGACGAGCGGTTCGACGTCCTGCACTTCCATGAGCCGTTGCTACCGGCGCTGCCGCTGACGATGCTGCGGATGTCGACAACCGCCAACGTTGGGACCTTCCACGCGTTCGCCCACTCCAACATTGGCTACTACTACGGCCGTCCGCTGCTCAAGCCGTACGTCGCGCACCTGCACCGGGCGATCGCGGTCAGCGAGCCGGCACGGGCATTCGTGAATCGTTACTTCCCGGACTTCCCGATGCGCGTGGTTCCCAACGGAATCGACGTGGATGTGTATCGACCCGGTCTCGCGCCCATCCGACACCTGCGCGATGACAACCTGAACATCCTGTTCGTCGGACGGCTCGAAAAGCGCAAGGGACTTGGCGACCTTCTCCGGTCCTATCGCGCGATGCAGACGCGCGTCCCCAACACGCGCCTGATCATCGTCGGCGACGGACCGCTGCGCGGGAGGGTCGAGTCATATGTCACGCGCCACCGGCTGCCCAACGTGGTGATGGCCGGCTACGTGCCGGAGAGCGTGAAGCCGCGGTACTACAACAGCGCGGACATCTTCTGTGCACCCGCCACGGGGGCTGAGAGCTTCGGCATCGTGCTGCTCGAGGCCCTGGCGTCCGGCTTGCCTGTAGTCGCCACCGAAGTACCCGGCTACATGTCGGTACTGGAGACCGGCCGGGACAGCATTACCGTTCCGCCAAAGAACTGGCGCGAGCTCGCCGCGTCGCTTGTCATCCTCGCGCGAGACGAGCAGCTGCGGCGCAGGCTCGCCGACTACGCGTTACTGAAAGCGCGCCGCTACTCGTGGGACCTGATCGCCTCCGAGGTGGTCGAGGTCTATCAGGAGGCGCGCAAAGCGCTGGCCGCCCAGCCCGCAAAGCAGATGGAGGTGTCAGGTGTTCACCACGCGGTTTGAGGCGTGGGTCCGCCGCCACGCGGAAGCGCTGATGTTCGCGCTTGGGCGCAGCCCGCTGACGCCGAACCAGGTGACGGTGGTCGGGCTGCTGCTGACCTTCATGGCCGCGGGCCTGGTGGCGTTCGGACATCTGAGATGGGCCGGGGTGGTGCTGATCTTCGCGGGCACCTGTGACATCCTCGACGGCGCGCTGGCGCGCTCGACCAGAGCGGCGTATCAGTACGGGGCATTTCTCGACTCGACGCTCGATCGGTATTCGGAAGGCGCTGTCTACCTCGGCATGGCGGCTTACTTCCTCACCGTGGACGGACCGCTGCAGAGGTGGCTCGTCCTGGCCACGCTTGCAGCACTGGCAGGGTCGTTCCTGGTCAGCTACGTGAGGGCACGCGCGCAGAGCCTTGGCTTCGCGTGCAAGACCGGGCTGTTCCAGCGGCCCGAACGCGTGGTGGTAACTGTGATCGGGCTGCTGATCGGCGGCCCGGTTCTGTACGTCGTCGTGTTCCTGCTCGCCATCGTCACCAACGTGACCGCGCTGCAGCGCATCCGCGAGGTCTGGCTCCAGGGTCGCGCCCAGCGCCTGGAGCGGGAGCGTGAGCTGAAGGCGGCCAAGGCCCGGCCGGCGCACACCCAGGTTCCGTGACGGATCCGTTCGCCGGCGTCGTCGGCCACCAGCAAGCTCTCGATCAGCTTCGCTCGCAGCTGAAGGCAGATCGGCTCGCCCACGCCTATCTGTTCGTGGGCGAGGCCGGGCTCGGCAAGATGACTGCAGCGCGCTTGCTGGCGGCGGCGCTGCTGCCGGAAGCGCCCCTGACGCGTCATCCCGACTTCTGGGAAGACGACCGGATAAAAGCGCTGCTCACCAATGAGATCCGGCTGATTCCAGACAAGCCGCCCGACTTCCACGAGCTCACGCTGCAGCAGTTCCTGAATCTGAAGCCGGCCATCGCCACGCGACGTGTGGCGCTGATCGCCAACATCGGCCGATTCCGTGACGAGTATCAGAGCTCGCTTCTCAAGACCCTCGAGGAGCCGCACCCGCATCGCGTCATCGTTCTGACGGCGCCCAGCCTCAACCCGTTTGTGGTCACCCCCACTGTGGTCTCGCGCTGTCAGCGCGTCTTCTTCCACCCGGTGCCCGCGCCCGAGATCGAAAAGCTGCTCGTGGGCCACGGCGTAGAAGCGGAGCGAGCGAAGCTGCTCGCCGACCTTGCGGGCGGACGGCCGGGTTGGGCGATGCGGCGGGCGAGCGACCGGGCCGTCATCGAGCTGCATCGGACGTGGACTCGACGCCTGGAGGAGATCTTCGGCGCCCCCGCGGACGTGCCACTGCGGGTTGCGGCACAGCTTGATGGCGAGCAGATGGGATGGCGGCGCAGCGAGGGCGACGAGGAGGACCCAGCGCTCTTCGCGATGGCGAGCTGGCAGATCGAGCTGCGCCGGCGGATGCTCGCTAGCCGCGGCCGCGAGCAGGGGCGGTGGGCGCACCTGCTGGAGCTCTCGTACGACACGCTCGGCTACCTCGAGCAGAACGTAAGCCCTCGACTGGCTCTGGAAACATTTCTGCTCGAATGCCGAAAAGCCTCGTAAGAAAAGCCCTCCAGGGGTTCCAGCCGTATATCCCGGGCGAGCAGCCGCCTGACGGCGAAGGCTGGGTGAAGCTCAACACCAACGAGTCGCCACTGCCTCCGTCGCCGAAGGTGCTCGAGGCGATCAAAACGGCTGCCAATGATTCTCTGCGGCTTTACCCGAGCCCGACCGCAAAGCCGGCGCGGAGGGCGATCGCTCGCCGCTTCGATGTTGATCCGTCGCATGTATCGGTCGGCAATGGCGGCGACGAGCTGATCGAGATGTGCTTTCGAGCGTTTGCCGGACCGGGGGACACCGTCGCCTTTCCGGTCCCAACCTATCCATTGCTCGAGCCGCTGTCCCGCCTGCACGAAGTCCGCGTGTCTACCCATGCGATCGAGGTGCCGTGGGAGCTGCCCGCGAGCGTGGGCGCCGACCCTGCAAGGCTCAAGTTCATCGTCAACCCGAACTCGCCCACCGGCGCCCAGTTCGACCGGGCCGATGTCGAAGCCGTGGTCGCCGCGTCATCCGGCGTGGTCGTTATCGACGAGGCCTACGTCGACTTCGCGCCGTATTCGTGTCTTGCCTTGCTCGAGCGATACCGCAACGTGCTGCTGCTGCGGACGTTCTCCAAGTCGTACGCGCTCGCCGGTATGCGGATCGGCTTCGCGCTCGGGCCGGCAGAGCTGATCGAGGCCCTTGACTCGGTGAAGGATTCGTACAACGTCGACCGGCTCGCGATCACAGCTGCTGTGGCGGCGATCGAAGACGAGGAGCACCACCGCAAGATCGTCGACGAGGTGGTGAGCAATCGGGAAGTCCTGTCGACCTCGCTGAGGGGCCTCGATTTCGAGGTCGTGCCGTCGTCAACCAACTTCGTCTTCGCCAGACCGCCGACGCCCGCCGCCGAGGTCGTGGCGGCTCTGCGCCAGCGCAAGATCCTGGTTCGCCATTACGATCGTGAGCCGATCGCGGGCTGGATCCGGATCACGGTCGGCACCCGCGACCAGCACGAAAAGCTACTGGGAGCCTTGAAGGAGATTCTGTGACCACGACACCCACCCGGGAGGAAGCCTGGGGGCTAGTCACCTCCATGACGCAATCGGAGCAGCTGCGCCGGCACATGCGCAGCGTCGAGGCGGCTATGCGAGCGTACGCCCGACGCTTCGGCGAGGACCAAGAGAGATGGGCGGTGCTGGGGCTGATTCACGACTGGGACTACGAGTCCGGGCCCACCGCCGAGCTCCATCCCATGCGCGGCATCGCGATGCTGCGCGAGAAGGGATGGCCGGAAGACATCCTTGACGACATTGCGTCCCACGCCGACTACCTGAGCGTGCCGCGCGATTCCAACGCGCGCAAGGCGCTCTATGCAGTAGACGAGATGTGCGGCTTCATCATCGCGTGCGCACTCGTCAAGCCAGACAGATCGCTGAGCGCGGTCGAGGCGAGCACCGTGCGCAAGAAGATGAAAGACAAGGCATTCGCGCGCGGTGTGCATCGCGAAGAGTTGGTCGCCGGCGCTGAGGTGCTCGGCATCCCGTTCGACGAGCATGTCGAGTTCGTGCGCGATTCGCTCAAGCCGATCGCGCAAGAGCTGGGCCTGAATCCATGAGCTCTGGCGGACGGCCGCGTGTCCTGCTCATGCATCCCATCCTCGACCCCGGCCCGGCCGTCCTCGCAGAGGCCGCCGAGGTCGTGAGCTATCCGCCCGACCGCCCGCTGGACGAGGCCAGCATCCGGCAGGCGGTGGAAGGCTGCGTCGGCATCGTGAGCCAGCTGATGGACCCGATCCGCGACACGGTGCTCTCCACGCCGGGCCTCAAATGCGTCAGCAACGTCGCGGTCGGATTCGACAACATCGATGTCGCCGCGGCGACTGCGCACAAGGTGATGGTGACGAACACACCGGGCGTACTCGATGACGCGACAGCCGACTTCGCGTTCACGCTGCTGATGGCGACCGCTCGCCGCGTGGTCGAGGCCGACACCTTCACTCGCACCGGACGGTACCGAGGCTGGGCGATCGACATGATGCTGGGTCAGGACGTGTTTGGGGCCACGCTCGGCATCGTGGGCATCGGCCGCATCGGCCGCGGCGTCGCGCATCGGGCGAAAGGCTTCAACATGCGCGTCCTGTACTACGACCCGCAGCCGCTGCCGCCTGACGCGGAAGCGCAGCTGAACGTCGCCCGCTCGAGCCTGGACAGGCTGATCGCGGAGTCCGACTTCATCTCGGTTCATGTGCCGCTCACTCAGGAGACCCATCACCTGATCAGTACGCAGCAGTTCGGCGCCATGAAGCCGAACGCGATCCTGATCAACACGTCGCGCGGGCCGGTGGTCGACGAGGCTGCGCTGGTGCAGGCCCTGACGGCGAAAAAGTTGGCGGGCGCCGGGCTCGACGTTTATGAGCGCGAACCCGCGGTGCACCCTGGCTTGATCCCGCTGCCCAACGTGGTGCTCGCACCGCACATAGCGAGCGCCACCATCCGCACACGTTCCGAGATGTCTGTGATGGCCGCGCGCAACATGGCGACGGCGGTGCGTGGCGGACGGCCGCCGAACCTGGTCAATCCCGAGGTCAAGCGATAGCTCTCGCCCTGAAGTACAAGCTCCTGGCGCTGGACCTCGACGGAACGATCCTGGACCTGCACCTCAACCTCGACCCACGGGATGTGGATGCGCTCGCAGGGATCGTCGCTGCCGGAGTCACGGTGGTGCCCTGCACCGGCCGCCCGTATCCGGGCGCGGTGCCATGGATCAGGCGGCTCGGTCTGGAAGGACCTTTTGTGTGCTATCAGGGTGCCGAGATCCGGACCCTCGGTGGGAGCGTTCTCCTCGACCACGGCATCCCACATGATGTCGCCATGGAGGTGATCCGCTACGCGCGCGAGCGCGAACTGCACGTGCAAGCCTATCGCGACGACCAGCTGATCGTCGAGCGTGACCGACCTGAAGCACACCTCTACGCCGATCACGCGGGCATGGAGATTCACGTCGTCACAGACCTGGACCAGTCGATGGGGCCGACCACGCCCAAGCTCGTGATTGTCGCGTCAGCGGAGACACTCGAGCGGCTGTTGCCCGAAACCCGAGCCCGATGGGCCGGCCGATTGAACATCGCCACATCGGTGCCGGAGTACCTCGAGTTCACAAGCGTGGAGAGCGACAAGGCATCGGCGCTGAAGTTTCTGTGCCAGCGATTCGGTATCGCCCAGTCCGAGGTAGTGGCGGTCGGCGACGGCCGCAACGACGCGTCGATGATCGCGTGGGCTGGCCTAGGGGTCGCAGTCGAGGGCTCTCCGGCGGAAGTGATCGCCGCCGCGGATCGCACCATCTCTGGCCCGGGCCACGGCGGAATCGGCCAGCTGGCTGACGCGTTGCTTTCTTAGATGGCGACACTGCTCCTGGTTCACGCCCACCCTGACGACGAGTGCATCTCGACCGGAGGCGTGATGATGAAGGCCAAGGCCGACGGCCATCGCGTGGTGCTGGTCACGGCCACGCGCGGCGAGGCCGGCGAGATCTACAACATGGACGAGGCGTCATCGAGGCCGCGACTCGGTGAGATTCGGACCGCAGAGCTCGAGAAGGCGGACGAGATCCTCGGCGTCGACCGCCAGGAGTTTCTCGGCTACCGCGACTCGGGCATGGTCGACACTGCCGACAACAAAGACCCTCGGTCATTCCATCAGGCCAAGCTCGACGAGGCCGCTACGAAACTTGCGGCACTGCTTCGCGAGGAGCGGCCGGCGGTCGTCGTGACGTATGCCGAGGACGGTGTGTACGGGCATCCTGATCACATCAAGGCTCATTTCGTGACGACCGCCGCGCTGGACATGCTCGAGCAGGAAGGATCGCCGGTCAAAAAGCTCTACTACACCGCGATCCCGCGCTCGATGATTGAGGCGTTCGTGCAGCAGATGCCGAAAGAGGCGCGGCGGCAGGCAGAAGGGAACATGCGCATTAATGGCACGCCGGACGAGCTCGTCACCACGCGAGTTCATGTCCACGAGTTCGTCGATCGCAAGCGCGATGCGTTTCGCGCCCACGTCAGCCAGAACGACCCGAACTCGTGGTTCGCCACCATGCAGGATCAGGTCTACGAAATGGCTTTCGGCACCGAGTACTACCAGCTTGCGCGCGGCAAGCCAGGTTCAGAGCTGCCTGAGCAGGACCTGTTTGTCGGGATCGACACGTAGACTCAAGGCCGAATGGAGGTCCTCAGGATCACGCCGCGGGGTTACTGCCACGGCGTGGTAGACGCGTTCCGGATCGCCAAGCGCGTGCGCGAGGAGACCGACGGCCCCGTGCACATGCTGGGCATGCTGGTTCATAACACGCACGCGACCGACGACCTCCAGCGCCAGGGCATAGCGCTCGTCGACCAGCCGAACCGGCTGTCCGGGCTCGAGCACATCAAGGAAGGCACGGTCATCTTCACGGCGCACGGTGTGTCGCCCCAGGTCAAGCGGCGCGCGGTCGAGCTGGGCCTGAAGCCGGTCGACGCGACGTGCTCCGACGTCGTTCGGACGCACGAGCTCGTGGCCGACCTGGCGCGGAAGGGCTATGAGGTCGTTTACATCGGACGCAAGGGACACCCGGAGCCCGAGGGCGTGATGGGTGAAGCCCCTGGCAGCGTCCACCTGGTCCAGGATCCGCAGGACATCGACGCGTTGCACCTCCAGGGCGACCGTATCGCGGTGACGTGCCAGACCACCCTTTCCGTCTGGGACACCGAGGACCTGATCGGCCGGGCCAAAGCGCGCTACCCGCAGGCCGAGGTCTTCAACGAGATCTGCCGCGCGACGCAGGAGCGGCAGGAGGCGGCGGTCGAGGCGGCCAAAGAGGTCGACCTCGTGATCGTGGTCGGCAGTCCGCGCTCGTCAAATTCGCTGCGCCTTGTCGAGGTGGTCAAGAAGCTGGGCCTCAAGCCCGCGTATCTCGTCGACAACTTCGAGGATCTGGACCTCAGGTGGTTTCGGGGCGTCAGAAAGGTCGGCGTGACCAGCGGTGCCTCGACGCCGACACAGCTGACGCGCCGGGTGATCGATTACCTGGAGGCGCTGGAAGTCCCGGCTTAGGACGTCCCTCGCAGGCGCCGGAGGACGCCGCCGAGGCCCCGCCGGGTTGTCGGCGAGGCCGACGCAGCGGCCGGCGCAGCGTTGGTTTCAGGAACATGAGCGGCGCGGGGCTCGTGCTCCTCGACGCGAGAACCTGAGCCGGAGGCGCGGCGCCGGCGGCGGCGCCGAGATGGTCCCGAGGCCCGCTCGGGCTTGGCGGCTGCCGCCGGTGGGGCGGCTATGGGCGGCGTCTCGGGCGCTGTCGCCCCGTTGGTCCGTGAGCGCCGCCTTCGCCGCCTCGGCGCGGGGGCGCTTGCGGCCGCCGGTTGGCGCGCTCCGACGGAGCCTCGCTTGACCTTGGCTCCGATCTCACCCTCTGCACACAGGGCACCGTCTGCCGTGTGAACGTCGACCCTCCAGACGACGATTGAAGAGGGCGCCCCTCCCACCGGTGGCCGCTTCTGGGTGAGCATCCAGTGGGCGTAGATCGTGTCGCCGGCGTGCACGGCGCGAGGAAACTTCCAGTTGAGCCATTCCCACTCTGCCACCGAGGGCACCGGCGTGTCGACCGAGCCCAGCCCGACGGCCATCGCCACCACCAGCGCGGGTGGCGCCTTGCGCCGGCCGTCGCCTGCTTCGATCGTCAGCGGTGACAGATCGCCGGCGACGCCGGCAAAAAGGGCTATCTCGGCTTCGGAGACGGTGCGGCGGCGCGTCGTCCACTCACCGCCAAGGGGAAGGTCCTCGAAAGAAAGCGGCTCCAGATCGGGCCGAGTATAGCCCGCAGGCTGAGTCGCGCTCTTGTAGAACCAACTCCGAGGGTGCCGCGTTAACCTATCCGAACTTCATGGAGCCAGCGGGCGTACTGCTCGTCGTTTCAGTCCTGCTGGTCGCCTGCTTGATCCTGCTCACCCTCTCCCTGATGCGGGTGCGCGCCTCGACCCGCGAGCTCGAAGCGGCACTGGCCGACGAGAGCGGAGCCCGTGACCGCGCGGCCCTGCTGCTCGCCATGGCGTCGGCGGTCAACTCCTCCCTCGCCCTGGAGGAGGTCCTCAACGTGGCCCTGACCCACGCCGGCCGGATCATGGGCGCTGTTGCCGGCGCGATGTACCTGGTCAGGACGGACAAGGCCGAGCTGTACCGCGAGGCGTCGTACAACCTCACCTCGCGGGCACGGGGCGGCCTGCGCAAGCTCGACGACGAGCCCCTGCGCTCGGCCATGTCCGTGATGCGGCCGCTGGTGGTGAAGGTCGACGAACGCACCGCCCCCGGTCTCGACCAGGGAGGCCATCCGCAGCATGCGCTGGTCGTGCCCATCCAGCGATCCGGCCAGCTGATGGGAGCCATGGAGCTGTACCTCACAGCGTGGCGCGAGCTCTCGGAGGACCAGGTCGACCTCCTGAACGGCGTTGCCTCGCAGGCCGCGATCGCCATCCGCCACGCCCAGCTATTCCAGGCTCAGGAGGAGAACGCTCTCACCGACGAGCTGACCAAGCTGCCGAACCGGCGAGCCCTGGCGCAGAGATTCCTGCAGGAGATGCAGCGGGCGCGGCGCCACCGCAACTCGATCGCCTTCCTGATGATCGACATCGACCATTTCAAGCAGGTCAACGACACGTACGGCCACCTCAGCGGGGACGCGGTGCTCGCGGAGCTGGCACAGATTCTCGTCACCGGGGCGCGCGAGTCCGACGTCTGCGCGCGCTACGGCGGTGAGGAGTTCGCGTTGATCCTCCATGAGACGACGATGCAGGGCGCGCAGACGCTTGCCGAGCGCATTCGAGCGAGGGTCGCGGGGGCGACCTTTCCCGGCGGACTCAAGCTGACGATTAGCATCGGTGTGGCCGCGACCGACGAGCCCGCGCTCTTCACCCAGCTGATCGATCGCGCCGACCAGGCGCTGTACGGGGCCAAGCAAGGCGGGCGCAACCAGGTGCGTGTGGCGGATATGAGCGGCCCCGCGCCCAGACCACATCCGACGAAGCAAGAGGCGGAACCGGTGTAGGCCGCGGGGGAGGCCGGCCTCCCCTCCGTTGGCTGCCGCGTAAATCCAGCCTGGACAGAAGGACTACATTCGATCGAAGTGGGCCACTACTGCGTCAACTGCGGCGCCCCGCTCGTCACCAGGCTCATCGAGGGACGCGAGCTCGAGGTCTGCCCCAACGACGAATTCGTGCTGTGGCGCGATCCGAAGGTGGCGGCCGCGGTCGTGGTCGAATCCAGCGGGGGAATCGTGCTTGGACGCCGCGGCATCGAGCCCGGCTACGGCCAGTGGTGCCTGCCAGGCGGGTTCGTCAACGACGACGAAGATCCTTCGAGCGCCGCAGTGCGCGAGTGCAATGAGGAAATCAACGCGCTCGTCGAGCTGACCGGCCTGATTGGCGTCTACCACATCGCCAAGACGAGCGCATCGAGCATCGTGGGCATCGCCTATCGAGGCCGCCTCGTCGACGGCTCGACGATCAGTCCTGGGCCGGAGATGCTCGAGGTCGGCGTGTTCAGGCTTGGCGCGTTGCCGGAGATCGCGTTTCCGAGTCATCGAGAGGTGCTGTCGCGGTACGCGGACGAATCCGCTCGCTCTGCATCGCCGCCATCACCGAGACAAGAAGCACCGCGGCAACGGCACACGCGGTGAATCCCGCCGCGTAACCGTAACCCTGCACGATCGGCCCGAACAGAAGCGGTCCGAGGGCGAGACCGAAGAACAGCACAGTCCCGTACACACCCATGGTCACGCCCCTGGTCGAGGCGAGCGAGAGATCTCCAAAAACCACACCCATGGCGACAAACGCGGCCGCGAGGAAGGGGGTGCCGATGGCCAGCACGATCGCGGGCCAGACGAATCCGGTCAGGTGACCGAGCACGATGATCGAGGCCGAAAACACGACAGCGCCGGCAAGCACGATCGGCCAGCGGCGCTGCATGCGGTCGACCAGGCGTCCCGCCGGAATTCGGGACGCGCCATTCACGACCGCCTGAATCGCGAGCAGGTAGCCAACCTGGGAGCCCGGAAGGCCGAGGGCCTCCTTGCCGAAGATGGGCAGGAACGCGCCGACCGTGCCCCACGACAGCGTCATCCCGAGAAGGCCAAGGGTCACAGGCGCAAACGCGGACTGGCGAACCAGCGCGCGCAGAGGCTCACGCAACGACAGGCCCTGGCCGGTGTGCTGACGCGTGTTGCTGGCCGCGATCGCGCCAGGCACCGTAAAGATGAGCAGCGCCGTCGTTACGGCGATGTCGGCGCGGACGTCGATCCACCTGAGCGCGAGGCCTGCCACGGCCGGCCCTGAGAAGAAGCCGACCTGCATCGAGAAGGTGAGCCACCCCATCGCCTGACCGAGCCTCGAACGGGACACCGATTCCGTGACCGCGCTGAACAGCGCCGACTGCTGGAATCCCGCGGCGAGTCCCCCGACGATCTGCCACAGGAATAACGGGGCCACGCTCGGAGTCAGTGCGGTGGCGACTTGGGAGATCGCCGTCAGCACCAGCGAGATGGCAAGCGAGGATCTCGGTCCGAAGCGATCGACCAGGACTCCCGCCGGGAGCGAGAGGATGGCGGCCGCAAGCGTCGCCGCCGAGAACAATGCCCCGACTTCGAAGCGGCTGGCCCCGAGGTCGTGTGCGTAGAGGGGCACGGTCAAACCGCGTGCTGCGATGGTGGCAAAGACGGCCGCCGCCGCCACGTAGAGGAACGGCATGCGACGTGCTTCGAGGCCGGCTCGGGTCACCTGCCTACCATACCGGCGACATGGTTGCCGGTCTCCTCGTGATCACGCTTGCTCAAACCGGTGCAACGGCCGGGACATTCGACGCCGGGCAGGACCGAGTCTTCTCCGCGCCTGCGGCCGACCCACCCATCATGCTCGTTGCGATCGACCGCAGGTCGGCGGACAAACTCGTTGGATATCTTCGAGTCGATGCGCGCGGATGATGTGCTGGCCGTGATCACCGAGCATCACGATGAGGTGAGCGCGCTTATCCTCAAGTGGGACGGGCTGATCGACAAGCACGTAGGCGACGGCATCAGGGCGATGTGGAACGTGCCGCCGGTGTCCGGATGACGATCGAGCGTGCCGCGGACATCCTGGCGGCCGCCCGGCACGCGGTCGCGCTGACGGGCGCGGGGGTCTCGGCTGAGAGCGGCATCCCGACCTTTCGCGGCGAGGGTGGCCTTTGGACGAAGTACGACCCGGTGAAGGTGGCCTCGATGGACAACTTTCTCGCCGACCCGTCCACGTACTGGCGGGTCTCGCGGGAGCGCGGCGCGGTGGCGCTGGCAGCGCGGCCCAATGCCGGACATGAGGCGCTGGCCGCGATGGAGCGAGCGGGGCGCCTGGTCGCGGTCATCACGCAGAACACCGATGGCCTCCACCAGGCTGCAGGCAGCAAGAATGTGATCGAGCTGCACGGCTCGGGGCGGACGGTGCAATGCCTCGAGTGCGGAGCGACCGAGCCACGCGCTGCGGTCCAGAAGCGACTCGAGCTCGAGATGCCGCCGCGCTGCCGAAGCTGCGGCGGCACACTTCTGAAACCGACTGTCGTCCTGTTCGGCGAGGCGATGCCGGCTGCAGCCGTGAACGATGCGTTCGGGCTGGCTCGCCGCTCGGACGTGATGCTGGTGGTCGGCTCTTCGCTCGTGGTCTACCCGGCAGCCGAGATTCCGCTCGAAGCCGTGCGGTTGGGGGCGCAGATGGTCGTGGTCAACACAGAGCCAACGCCCTTCGACAGATTCGCCGCCGTGGTCATCCGCGGCCGGTCCGGCGAGATCCTGCCGCGGCTGGCCAGTCTTATAGGTGCGTGACGCTGCCCGTCACGTAAGCGACCCCGTCCACGATCAGCTCGCCGCGCGGACCGATGTCCTCCGCCACGCCTTCAACGCCGTCGATGCGCACTCGCCGGCCGAGGGTGGCGGACCGCTCGCGCCAGCGGGCGAGCACGGCGTCAACCGGGGCGGCCGTCCATTCGAGGATCCTCTCACGGAGCCGTCCGAGGACCTCTTCCCGCGACTCGTTGAGCTGCGCGGCGCCGTCCGGCGCCCAGGAGAGGTTGATGCCGATCCCGCAGATCGCCTTGCCGGCTTTCGTCTCGACCAGGATGCCGCCGAGCTTGCGGCCGTCGAGGAGAAGGTCGTTCGGCCACTTCAACCGCACATTCTCGCCGCACGCCTCGGCCGCCGCCACGCCGGCTCCGAGGCTCAGGACCGGGTTTGGCATCAGAACGAACGACACCAGCAGTGCAGTGCCAGGCGGCGCGTCCCACATGCGGTCGAGACGACCCCTGCCCGCCGTCTGATGGTCGGCGAGGACGATCGAGCCGACGGGCAGCTCGCGCGCGACATCCTGGGTCGACGTCACCGACTCGAAGCGCAAAACCTCCCCTTCACCCACGGTGGGTAAGCTACCCCAGTACGTGAAACTCCACCGTGCGGTCGTGCTCGTGCTCTTGATGCTGCTGGCGGTCGGCGCTTTCATCCTGCTCACTGCAGCAGGAATCGCTGACTTTGACAACCGCAGCCTCATCGCGCTCCTCGTCGTGGTCGTTGCCGCTGCGATCAGCGGCGTCGCGTTCAGCTGGAAGCGATACAGCAGGCGCAACTGAATGGCACCGCCACTCCGCCTGGGCTACAAGGCGTCGGCCGAGCAGTTCGATCCACGCGAGCTGCTCGATTTCGCGGTTGCAGCCGAAGCCAACGGCTTCGACTCGGTTTTCGTGAGCGACCACTTTCAGCCGTGGCGCCACTCCGATGGCCACGCGCCGTTCGCGTTCGCGTGGCTGGCGGCGGTCGGCGAGAGGACGCGCACGATCGCGCTCGGAACGTCGGTCAACACTCCGACCTTTCGCTATCACCCCGCGATCGTGGCCCAGGCGTTCGGGACACTGGGTTGCTTGCTTCCAGGGCGCGTGATCCTGGGCGTCGGCACCGGTGAGCACCTCAATGAAGGTGCGCTCGGGATTCCGTGGCCTGACAACCGCGAGCGTTTTGCTCGCCTCCGCGAGGCGGTGCGCCTGATCCGGACGTTGTGGACGGAGCAGTCCGTGACGTTCGACGGCGACTACTACCACACCAAAAACGCAACGATCTACGACCGCCCAGCCGAGCCCGTTCCGATCTACGTCGGTGCCGGCGGTCCTCAGGTTGCCAGGTTCGCGGGGCGCGCCGGCGACGGCCTGATCTGCACTTCCGGCAAAGGAATGGAGCTCTACTCCGAGCAGTTGCTCCCGTCGTTCAGCGATGGCGCAACGGAATCAGGCCGCAACTCAGCGGAGCTCAACAAGATGATCGAGATGAAGGTTTCGTTCGACACGGATCACGCGCGCGCGATGGAGGACACCAAGATCTGGGCTTCGCTCGCACTGCCGGCCGAGGTCAAGGCGGGCGTGGACGACCCTCGGGAGATGGAGCGGCTCGCCAGGACCGTCGAGGACGTCGCTCATCGCAGGTGGCTCGTCTCCAGCGATCCCGACGAACATATCGAACAACTGCGGCCGTATCTCGACCTCGGCTTCAACCACCTGGTGTTTCACTCGCCGGGCGAAGGACAGGCGCGATTCATCGAGCTGTACGGGGCGCAGATCCTGCCGCGCATCCGCGAGCGGTGGGCATGAAGACCTGGGTCGTAGTCCTGATCAAAGACTTCGATTCCGCCAAGCAGCGGCTGCGGCCCGCGATGGGAGCCAAATCCCGCCGCGCGCTGGCTCGCCGCAACGGCCAGCTTGCGGTGCAGGCGGCGGCCGCGGGCGACCACGTTCTGGTGGTCGCGGGCGGTGAGGAGGTGGCCGAGATCGCCGCGGTCTGGGGCGCCGATGTGCTGCTTGAACCGCGCGAGGAAGGACAGAACGTCGCCGCCGAGCGTGGGCTCAAGCGAGCCGTCGAGGGAGGAGCGGGCGCCGTGCTCGTGCTGTCAAGCGACCTTCCGCACGTGACCCGCGACGCTGTGCGCCTCCTCCTCGAAGCGGCGTCCCGTCTCAAGCCTCCAGTCGCCGTCGCAGTGCCCGCGCTCGGCCGTGGTGGAACCAACGCGCTCTACGTCCGACCGCCCGACGTGCTCGCTATGCAGTTCGGCGACGACTCGCTGGCTAGTTTCCGAGCCGAAGCGCAGGCAAAAGGGGTGAACTTTGCGGTGCACCACGCCGAAGCCCTGGCGCTGGACCTGGACGAGCCCGCCGACCTCGCACGCGTCAGCCGCGCGGTGTGAAGCGCCTGGAGCTGATCGGGGTCGAAGGGCTGCCCGAGGTGCGGTCCGGAGATGATTTGGCCGGGCTGATCGCCGCCCACGCGCGGTTCGAACCTGGAGATGTTCTGGTCGTGGCTCAGAAGGTGGTCTCGAAGTCCGAGGGCCGGATCGTCGAGCTCTCAGCGGTGACTGCGGGGGAAGAGGCGAAGCGCATTGCGCCGCGACTGATCGCGAAACCAGACCCGCGCATGGTCCAGGTGGTGCTGGACGAGAGTGTGCGGGTGCTGCGATCGGAACGGGTGCTGATCACCGAGACCCGTCACGGATTCGTTTGCGCCAACTCCGGAGTCGACCACTCCAACGTCGGCGGCCGCGACACGCTAACCCTCTTGCCGGTCGATCCAGACGCCAGCGCCGCGCGGCTGCGGGCGCGAATCAACGAGCTGTGCGGAGTGGAGATTGGCGTCATCGTGTCGGACACATTCGGCCGGCCCTGGAGGTTGGGAATCGTCAACGTGGCCCTGGGCGTGGCGGGGCTGCCCGCGCTGGTCGACCTGCGGGGCTCGCCAGACGACGACGGCAGGCCACTCCGGGCCACGGTGCTCGCGGTTGCCGACGAGATCGCCGCCGCCGCCGGCCCAGTGATGGGGAAGACCGACCGCACCCCGGCGGTCACCGTGCGCGGCCTGGAGCTGAAGGGAAACGGCAGCGGACGCGACCTCATCCGACCGCCCGCGGAGGACCTGTTCCGCTGAAGGTCGTTGTCCTGGCCGGCGGCACGGGCGGGGCCGCGCTGGCGGCAGGCATCGAGTCAGTCGCGCCCGAGGTCGAGCTCACCGTCATCGCCAATACAGCGGATGACGACGAGTTCTGGGGGCTTCTCGTCTGCCCCGATGTCGACGCGGTCATCTACCGCCTGGCCGGTGTCTTCAACGAGAGAGCGGGCTACGGCGTCAACGACGACACGTTCCATGTGCTCGAAGCTCTGAAGGCAGCCGGCGAGGACACGTGGTTTCAGATCGGCGACAAGGATTTCGCCACGCATGTCTTGCGCACCGACATGCTGCGGCGCGGCGAAACCCTGACCGAAGCCACGCTCGCGCTCAGCCGGAGGTTTGGAATCACAGCGCGCGTTCTGCCGATGACTGACGGCGCCGTGCGCACTCGCTTTGCGACCGAAGGTGGCGAGCTCTCCTTTCAAGAATATTTCGTGCGCGAGCGGTTGCTCCCGCGCCTGGGCGGCATCACGTTTGCGGGCGCGAGCACGGCGGTGGTATCAGCGCAGGTCGCCGGCGCACTGCAGGTGGCCGACCTTGTCGTCATCGGGCCTTCGAATCCGCTGATCTCCATCGCGCCGATCCTTGCGCTCGTCGGCGATCTGATGCCCCGCACGCGCACCATCGCGGTGACGCCGATAGTCGGCGGCCTCGCGCTGAAGGGACCGACCGTAGAGATGATGCGCGCTCTCGGTCACGAGCCGAGTCCCGTCGAGGTCGCGCGCATGTATCGCGACGCGGCGTCGACATTCATTCTCGACGAGCGCGACGGCAGCCTGGGAGCCGCGATCGAGGAGCTCGGCTACCGGCTCATCGTGTTCGACACGGTGATGCGCGACGGCGGCCGCGCGCTGGCCGAAGCCGTGCTTGCGCTAAGTAACGCGTGAGTTGGCGACCATCACGAGGACGCCAATCAGGACCATGACCAGCCCGACAACGAGCACCGCGTACTGAGCGACCGCCACGAGCCTTCCGCTCGCCTGCCTCACTTCGGCCTCGTCGGCTCCAATGGCTGGCTCATCGCCTGAAGCCAGCTGCCACGAGGACGCGGTGACGGGGGCGGCCTTGTCTTTCTTGCCTTTTTTCTTCGGCACCGGTGCGTTGACCTCGGCCGACTCCTTGGCGGTGCTGACGATGGACCAGGACCCGGCGGAGGTTGCGGAGGCGGTCGATGATGCGGCCGGGGCGACCGGCTCCACGGGCGGCGGCGGTTCGGCCGGTCGAGGCGCCGGAGTCCACAACGATTCGCTGGGGGCGGCGGGGACGGCTGTCGGTTCGGGCGCCGGGGTGAACGGCGCCGCCGGCGCGGCCGGTGCGGCAGGCACGTCCCAGCCGCTGGGCGCAGGCGCGGGAGCTGGAGGTGGAATGCTCGGCTGCTCCCACGGCATCGGAGCTGGACTCTCCGGGGGTCTTTGGGGAGGCGGCGCCATGGGCGCAGCCGGCGGGGGCGAGTACACGGGCGCCTCATAGGTCACCGTCGGCTGCACCTGCGTCTGAGCGAACGGAGATGGCGCGGGAGCGAGATCAGGTGCCTTAGCGACATGAGCCTGCCCCGCCAGCGTGCGCTGGCGTGCGGCGCGCACCTTATGCTGGATCTGCTCGCGCCGCGCCGAATACATCGAGCGCTTGTCCACCGACTTGCGGTGCAGCACGAAATACACGGCCACGATGCCGATGAGCGCCACGAACGGCCCCGCCAGGAGGTAGGCCATAGGCGCCGATTATCAGGGATGGGACAGCCTCTGGTTCCCCCCTGTTGATGTGTGACAATCGCAAAACGATGCTGCTTTACGACCGAATTCAGATGGAAATGGTCGACGCACGCAGGAAGCGCAACGACGTTGCACTCAGCACGCTCTCGCTCCTCAAGAGCGAGCTCGTCCGGGCGAGCAAGGAAGGCCGGGCGAGCGCCAAGATCGACGACGATCTGGTCGTCCGCATCGCCCGCAAGGAGGTCAAGCGGCGCGAGGAGGCGATCGACGCCTATCGCAGAGCCGGCCGCGAAGACTCGGCGCGGCGCGAGGAAGCAGAGATGGTGGTCCTGAGGACATTCCTGCCTGCGGCGATGAGCGAGCACGAGATCGAGGGCGAGCTACGCGAGGTGATCGCGGAGGTAAAGCCTGATGGCCCAAGGGGTTTTGGGCTCGTCATGAAAGCGGCGACCGCGCGGTTGGCAGGCCGGGCCGACGGGAACCAGATCGCGACTGTCGCGCGCAGGCTGCTTGGCTCCTAGCGACTCCAAGGTTACGAAGTCGAAATGGATGACGCCGCCACCTCCGCGCGGCGCCAAGAAGCGTGCTCGGTTGACGGTGGAGCGGCTAAGAGCTCTGTACGCGGCGGCGACCGAGCTGAGTCACGAGAATCCCTTTCAGCTTCTGATCGCGACGATTCTGTCGGCCCAGACGACCGATCGCTCCGTCAACCAGATCACGCCTGAGCTGTACCGCCGCTACCCGACTCCCGCTGACCTCGCCGCCGCCAACCCGGCCGAGGTTGAAAAGCTCGTCAAACCGACAGGCTTCTTTCGGGCGAAGACGCACCGCATCATCGCCGCCAGCCGCGCGCTGACGGAACAGTTTGGCGGCGTCGTTCCGGACAACCTGGACGATCTCGTGAAGATCCCCGGCATCGGGCGCAAGACGGCCAACGTCATCCTCGGCGCAGGTTTTGGAGTGCCTGGGTTCGCCGTCGACACCCACGTGATCCGCCTGACCAACCTGTTGAAGCTGGTCGCAACCAGGGATCCTGTGAAGATCGAGTTCCAAATCTGCTCGATGGTGCCGAAGGAGGAGTGGACGGGGCTCTCGCTGCGCCTGATCCTGCACGGGCGGAGGGTTTGCGTCGCCCGTCGCCCGAAGTGCGACGAATGCGTCCTCAACGAGTTCTGCCCGTCCTCGTGGTTCATCCCGCCGCGCCGAATCCGGACCACCTGACGAGCGAACGTTTGTTCTATCATGGGTACGTGGCCGTACCCGAACCGCGGCTGACCGACGTCACCTACCTCGAGGTCGAGTGCAAGTCGGCCCTCAACCCGGTCAAGAACATGGGCTTTTCGTGGTCGCTCAACCCGTACACCGGGTGCGAGCATCGGTGCAGCTTCTGTTATGTGCGGGCGTTCGAGCTGCGCGCGGACCGCCCCTCTGACGACCGCTACGGCCGGACAGTGCGTGTCAAGACCAACGTGGCCGCCGTGCTGCGGAGCGAGCTGTCGCGCCGCTCCTGGCGCAAGGAGATGGTGGTCATCGGCGCCGCGACCGATCCCTACCAGCCTGCCGAAGGTCGGTACCGACTGACGCGCAAGTGCCTGGAGGCGCTGCACGACTTCGCCAACCCGGCGTCCATGATCACGCGCGGCCCGATGATCGTCCGTGACATCGACGTGCTCACCGCGCTGGCGCGCAGCGCCGGTCTGCACATCACGTTCAGCATTCCGACCCTCGACGACGACATCTGGCGCAGAACCGAGCCGGGCACCGCCCATCCGAGGCAGCGGCTGCGCGCCATCGAAAGGCTCGTCACGGCCGGCATCGACGTCGGTGTCGTCATGGCGCCGATCCTGCCCGGTCTATCGGACCGCCCCGATCTGCTGGAGTCGGTGGTGAAGGCGGCGCGCGCGGCGGGCGCAACCGGAGTGTGGGCGGGCATGCTCCACCTCAAGGACGGGACCCGCGAACACTTCATGTCGGTGCTGGCGCGGCATTGGCCCGAGCTCGTGCCGCGCTACGAGCAGGCTTATCGAGACCGCGCCTACCTCCCGCCGGCCTACGGCGAAAAGACGATGCACGAGGTGGCGAGGCTTCGCTCGACCCACCGCGTGTCAGATCGGCGCCGCGTGATCCTGAAACCGCCCCCGGAACCGCAGCAGCTCAGCCTCTTGAATTGAGGGGGCGCTCGCGGGGAGCGCCCCCTGTAGTTACTGTGCCGCGGCTAGTCGTGCCCGCCTGGAAGGGGGACGCTGTCAGTGAACACGTCTTCGTCGTGGGTGACACCCTGCCCTGCCGGAGCAGAGTTGCGAGTGTCAGACCAGATGGGGTGAGCGGTGGTGCCCGCCAGTGCGAGGCCGCTGTAGTCGCCGTTGAAGCCGGCCTGGATGCCGTCAGGCGGCCCAAAAATCGGCGAGACCCGCACCGTCGCATAGGGCGTGCTCAAGCCTCGGCCGCCGGCCAGGGTGTAGTCGGAGAGCTTGGTGCCGACATTCTGCGTGAATCCGCCTGTCGGCGTTGTGTTTTCGTTGGCTACGCGGTCGGTGCGGTAGTAGCTGTCACCGACGCGGTCCCCGTTGCCGCCTTCGTTGTCTCCATCCTCGGTCGACCCGCTCGCGACCACAGCGACGGCCCCGAAGTAGTGGTCTTTGCCGGAGTCTGGGTTGACGGAGTGCGCCGCCACGGTCCAGGTCTTGCCGCCGTCCGTCGAGCTCGCAAGCTGAATGTCGAACTCACCATTGCGGTAGTCCTGCCAGGTGGAGAAGAGGTGGCCGTTGCCTCGGTTGACGGCAAGGCGTGGGAAGTCGTTCGTGCGAATGAACACACCGGGGATGCACTCCTCGGGTCCGCGGCCGAAGTTGCACAGGGGCTCGGCCACTGTCACGTCGTCGCCGACCTTGACCGGGTGCGACCACGTGTTGCCGCCGTCGGTCGACGTGACCGCCAGCTGCTGCGAGTTGGGGTTGGTGGCCGCGGTGTTGCCGTTGTTGAAGACGACCACGATGTTGCCGTTGGGGAGGACGACAGGGTCCGAGCCCTGGTCGAAGTCACACGCATGCGACGACTGGGTCGTGTCGAAGAAGTTGCCGAAGAAACACAGCGTGGAGCTGGTGCCGCTGATCTCGGTCGGCCTGGACCACGTCACCGCGTGGTCGGTCGAGCGCGAGAAGTAGATCTTCGAGGAGCAGTATCCGCCGGGATTGCCTGGCTTGACGCAGCTCGGCATGAACTTGAACACCGACCAGGTCACATAGACGTTGTCGCGGAAGGGGCTGGAAGCGGTGCTGTCGGCGGTGATGAACTCCTTGTCGTGGACGATGAAGTCGTTGTTGTCCTCGGCCGCCACATACCTCGACGAGGTGGGGCTGCCGGCAGGGATGTTGTTGAAGAACGATCCGCCTGCGCCCACGGGTGAACTAGCGACCAGGACACCGTTGGCGTTGTCGTTGATGTCAAAAACGACGCAGCTGAAGAATGCCCGCCCCTGCGAGTCGAAGGCTATCGCCGGGTCGCTGGCCGCATCGTATGTGCGGATCGCTGGAGTGCTCGGCAACACGCTGTGAGCCGCAGGGCTCCAGTTGAGGCGCTGCCAGAACGGAGGCAGTTGGTCACCCCACGTGCGTCCGCTGTCGAACGAGTAGTCGATGCCGCAGTGGTTGAATCCGATCCGGCTGTCGTTTTGGCCTGCGACGAGGTTTGTCGGATCTGCCGGGTTGACCGCGATCCCTTCCTCCGCCTGCCGTCGGAAGGTGCAGTCCTGGTTGACCCGAACGTTGCTATCAGTGTTGCGGTGCGCACAGCCAAGCGAGCTCTTGCTGACCGAGAGCGATCCTTCGCCGCTGTCCGCGTCGGCGCGATCGAGGGACTCACTCGCGGCCTGCAGCAGTCCTGCGGAAAGCGACGGTGCAGTCTTGACCGTCGTTCCCGTGTTGATGACCGGGGCTCTTTCCTGTCCTTTGGCTGCTTTCTTGATGTGATGGCCCTCCTCCGCTGCACTCGGGATCGGCGTGCTGACCACCATTCCAAGCACCAGAGCCGCGAAGGCAAGACCGTAAAGGATTCGCCTCTTCATGGACACCCTCCCCAGAACGACGCCCTGCTAAATCAGCCCCAAGATGATCGGGGCTGCCTTGCCCAGCGTCAAGATTGCAATTGACCCACACGGTCCCTGAAGGGGTAATCTGGGCTC
>DATEGC010000072.1:0-10998 GCA_035280285.1 Candidatus Dormiibacterota bacterium
CTTCATGATCTGGAAGCCCTCGGCGTAGGCCTGCATGAGCCCGTACTCGATGCCGTTGTGGACCATCTTCACGAAGTGCCCGGAGCCCTCCGGCCCCGTGTGCACGAGGCCGCCTTCGTCCGGGGCCAGGTCTTTCAGCACAGGCAGGATGCGTGCGTAGATCTCGGGCTCGGCGCCGACCATAAGGCAGTAGCCGAGGTCATGGCCCCAGATGCCGCCCGAGACGCCGGCGTCCACGTAGTGCATCTTCTTTGCCTTGACCCGCGCAGCATCCTCGAGCGCGATCTTCCAGTTGGTGTTGCCCCCGTCGACGATGATGTCTCCGGGGTCACCGAGCTCGATCAGCTGGTCGATTGCCTGCGTAGTTGGGTCGCCGGCCGGGACCATGCTCCACATCAGGCGCGGCTTGCTCTCGAACGTGGCGACGAAATCCTTCCACGCCCCCGCGCCCCGCACGCCCTGCGCGACGTAGGACTGCACCGCCGTCGGGTTCAGGTCGAAACCGATCACTCGGTGGCCGCGCTGGCTCAAGCGCAGGGCCATATTGCCGCCCATACGTCCCAGGCCGATGAAGCCGATCTCCATCGTTACTTGACCGCTGACTTCACGGCGGCGGTCAGCGCGCGCCAGCCTGCCGCCGGCTCCCGACCCAGCGTAACCCGCAGCACCGGCAGCCGCCTCGACGTGAGCGACCGCAGGTCGCCGATTGCCTGCGCCTGCTTCAGCACTGAGAACGTGAACGGCTGACCGGGGATCGGGACGTCCTCCGTGTCGTCCTGCACGATCTGCAAGAAGAGCCCCGTTCGGGGCCCGCCCTTGTGCAGCTGCCCGGTCGAGTGGAGGAACCGTGGTCCATAACCCGCCGTGGTGGCGATCCCGGTCTTGTCGCGCACTGCGGTGCGTATGGCGGCGATGGCGGCCTCAGAGCCCGGAGTTCGCGTCGTGTACGCCATGATCGCGAAGTACGCGCCGCGCCTGGCTCGCTTCAGCAGCGATGCGATGCCTGGCCTTGCATTCGCCGCAGCCACCGATTCCGCGGCCGGCAGCTTGCCCCGGCTTTTGAAGGTCGCCAGCACCTTCTTGGTGTTGTCCTTCGACTCCTGCACGTTGGGCTGGTCGAACGCGTCGATGCCGAGGACTGAGCCCGCGATGGCCGTCGCGACCTCCCAGCGGAAGAACTCGCCGCCCAGGTCGTATTTATCGCGCATCGTCAGCGTGACGACCGGCTGGCCCGCCTTCTCGAGCGCTGCCACGGCGCGGTTGGGCGGGTCGGCCTCCATGCGGATGTACACAAACAGCCGGTCGTCGCCATACACGCCCGGCTTGCCCATCGGCTCGCCCTCGATCGGCACGATGCCCCTGCCCTCTTTGCCGGTCGACTCCGCGATCAGTTGTTCGACCCAGTAGCCGACGGTCGCGACCCTGGGCGACGCAATAAGCGTGACCTTGTTGCGGCCCAGGGTGGCCAGCTTGCCCATCACGGCACCGAGCCACACACCAGGATTGCTCTCGACAGGAACCGAGTCCGCGCACGAGTTCTCCATCTCGATCGCGCGCTCGAGCAGCCCGATGACATTAACGCCCATGAGAGCGCCCGGCACGAGGCCGAAATACGAGAGCGCCGAATAGCGGCCACCGATGTCCGGCGGATTCGGGAAGATCCACCGGAAGGCATGTTCCCTGGCGAGCTTCTCCAGCGATGTGCCGGGATCGGTGATGGCGGCGAACTGCCTTCCTTTGCCGCCGCTCTGCCCCCAGAAGTACGCGAAATGGGAAATTGTCTCGGTTGTCTCGCCCGACTTCGAGGCCACGACGAACAGGGTGTCATCGATCTTGATCCGCGACCGGACGGACAGGATCGTCGCGGGGTCGGTCGTGTCGAGCACGTGCAGTTTGGGGTGCGCCCTGATGGCGCCGAACGTGTGGCGCAGGACATCGGGGCACAGGCTCGAGCCCCCCATGCCCAAAAGCACGACATCGGAATACTCCGCGCCTTCTACGCTGAGCTCCGTGAACTGGTCTGCTTTCTCCAGCATCTTGTCCGCGACGTCGAGCCAGCCGAGCCGGTCGTGGATCTCCTGGCGTTTCGCCGGATCGGAGCTCCAGAGAGTCGACTCTTTCGCCCACAGGCGGCGCGGCGCGTCTTCTTTCTGCAGCTTGGCCACCTGCGCGTCGACTGCGGGCTGCAGCCGGCCGAAGCTGTGCCACTGACGCGGACCCTTGCCGGCCTGGATGTCTTTCGAGGCTTTGGTCAGCGTCGCCAGCAAGCTCTCGAATGACTTCGTGAAAGCGTCGACGCCTTCGATCTCGAGCTCGTAGGTGACCCGGTCGAGGTCGACTCCCACCTCCGCCAGCTGCCTCAGCTGCCGTTTCGCGAGCTCCACGTTCTCGTCGAGGCTGCGCCGCACCTCACCGTGCTCACGAAAAGCGGCGAGAGTCGCGGGTGGAACGGTGTCCACGGTGTCAGGCCCGATCAGCTCCTCGACGTAGTAGGTGTCGGGATAGCGCGGATCCTTGGTCGAGGTGCTGGCCCAAAGGGGACGCTGCGTCCGCGCACCCGCCTTCTTCAGCCTCTCCCACCGCGGGCCCTCGAACAACTCCTTGAATCGCTCGTACGCCAGCTTCGAGTTGGCGATCGCGGCCTTGCCATAGAGGCGCTCGAGGCCCTGCTTGTCTCTTGGACCAGGGGTGGCGTTGATCTTCTCGGTCAGGATCTTGTCCACCTTGGTGTCGACCCGGCTGACGAAGAAGCTGGCCACACTTGCCACCTTGCTCAGGTCGCCGCCCGTGCCATGAAGCACCTCCAGGCCGGAGAGGTACGCCTCGACCACCTCGGCGTAGCGATCGACCGAGAAAATGAGCGTGACGTTGATGTTGTGGCCCTTCGAGATCTGGTCGCGGATCGCAGGGAGGCCCTCCGTGGTGGCCGGGATCTTCACCATCACGTTCGGGCGACGGCAGCGGTCGCGCAGGTCCTCGGCCCACGCAATGGTGCTGCGAGTGTTGTTGGCCACAGTCGGCGAAACCTCGATGCTCACGAAACCGTCCTTGCCATTCGTCCTGTCGTAGACCGGGCGGAACGTGTCGGCCGCGGCCTGGATGTCCTCGACCATCAGCTCCCACAGCATCTCCGCCGGTTTCTTTTTGGCCCGGACGAGGCTGACCATCGCCTCGTCGTAGTCGGTCGAGCCGCTGACGGCCTTCTCGAAGATGGTCGGGTTCGAGGTCACGCCGGTGAGGCCTTCGTCGCGCAGCCGGGCCAGCTCGCCGGACGTGATCAGCTGGCGGCGTATGTTGTCCAGCCACAGCGACTGCCCGATCGCGTGCAGCTCTTTGATCGCGGTGGGTTTGCGGGTGTCTTTTGGCTGGGCGCCCTGCGCGCGCCGGGCGGTTGCGGTCGCCATCACCTCGCCGCCACGAGCCGGGTCGCCGCGGCGACGATGTGCCTGGCCGAGATCCCGGCTTCGTTCATCAGCTCCTCGGGCTTGCCTGACTCGGGCAGCCCCTTGACCGCCAGGTGCACGACCCGAGGCGGCGGGTCGGCCGCCAGGACCTCGAGCACCGCGGCGCCGATCCCACCCTCCGGGTAGTGATCCTCGACCACAACCAGCCGCCCCTTGGTGACGCGCGCGGCCTCGCGCAATGTCTTCACATCGACGGGCTTGACCGAGTAGAGGTCGATCACCCGCGCGGGAATCTTCTTGGCCGCGAGCGCGTCGGCGGCGGCCAGGCAATTGTGCACGGTGACGCCGGCGCCGATGAGTGCGACCTTGTCTTTGGGACTCTGCCGCAGAACTTTCGAGCCGCCAACCTTGAATGACTCGTTGGCGGTGTAGAGCGTCGGGTACGCGCCTCGCGTCGTGCGCATGAAAACGATGCCCGGCGTTTCGGCCATGACCCGGGTGAGCTTGGCGGCCTGATTCGGGTCGCACGGATACAGTACGGTCGAGCTGTGGATCGCGCGCATCGAGGCCAGGTCCTCGAGCGCCATCTGAGATGGTCCGTCCTGTCCGATTTCCACACCGGCGTGCGAGCCGACGAGCCTGATGTTCGCCTGCGAGATGCCGGCCATGCGGATGAAGTCATAGGCGCGCGAGAAGAACGCGGCGAAAGTCGACGCAAACGGTTTGTAGCCGCGCACGCTCATTCCAACGGCGGTCGCCACGAGCTGCTGCTCGGAGATCCAGATCTCGAAGAAGCGGTCGGGATGGGCTTTCGCAAACTCGTCGGCGTGGGTCGAGTTCGAGACCTCGCCGTCCATGGCGACGACCTCGGGGATGGAGGCCAGCGATACCAGGGCGTCCCCGTACGCCTTCCGCGTTGCGACCTTGTCTTCTTTTCTGTAGGTCGGCAGGACTGGCTCGGTGGCAGGCGGCCGTTTCGGCACGGCCGCGCGCTCGGGTTTCTGCGTCTTGACCTTCAGGTTGCGAATGCCGCCGAGCTCCTTGATCGCGCGCTCGGCCATGTCTGGCGGCAAAGCCCTGCCGTGCCAGCCGTCCTTGTTCTCGATCTCGGAGAAACCCTTGCCTTTGATCGTCTTGGCGATGATCACGGTCGGCTTGCCCGTGTTCGATAGCGCTTCCCCAAGGGCGCGATCGATGGACGCCATGTCATGGCCGTCGATGACGGTCGGATAGCAGCCGAACGCCTCGACGCGGCGCCGGTAGACGTCCAGGTTCCAGCCAAATTCTGTCTCGCCGCGCTGCCCGAGCCGATTGATGTCCCAGATCGCGGTCAGATTCGAGAGCTGGTAGTGGCCGGCCTTGTCGATCGCCTCCCAGATCGAGCCTTCGGCGAGCTCAGAGTCGCCGCACAGCACCCACACGTGGTACGGGAGCTTGTCCAGATAGTGGCCGGCCAGCGCGACGCCGACCCCGATGGGGAGCCCCTGGCCGAGCGAGCCGGTGGCGACGTCGACCCATGGGATGGCCGGAGTCGGGTGCCCCTGGAGGCGCGACCCGAACCTGCGGAACGTCATCAGCTCCTGGTCGGTGATCGCGCCGACCGCCTTGAACATGGCGTAGCACAGCGGCGATGCGTGGCCCTTGGAGTAGATGAGGTGGTCGTTGTTGTGGTCTTTCGGCTTGCTCCAGTCGTACTGCAGGTAACGGCTGATGAGGACCGCGATGAGGTCGGCGGCCGACATCGAAGAGGTCGGGTGGCCTGATCCGGCTGCCGTGCTGCAGCGGATTGAATCCACCCGGAGCTGCTGGCCCAGCTGACGCGCAAACTCGAGGTCGGTGGTCGCAATCGTCTCGGTGACGGCCATGTCACTCCTTGCGAACGGGCCGCATCACGCGGCGAGGCGGGCTGTTTGGCTTTAGTTTATCGGCCGCCCGCCAACCGTTCGACTTCCGTGACCATGCCGTCCAGGATCCTGAGCCCCGCGTCCCAGAAGTCGGGGTTGGTGATGTCCATGCCGATGCGCCTGACCAGCTCGTCGGGCCGCGTCGAGCCGCCCGCGGCGAGGAACTCCAGGTAGTCGTCGACGAAGGCCGGTCCAATCTGCAAGTACCGGTTGTAGACGGACAGGGCGAGCAGGTTGCCGAAGGCGTAGGCATACACGTAGCCGGGTGCATGCAGGAAATGGCTGACGTAGCTCCACCACACCGTGTGCTCGTCGGTCAGGATCAGCGCGTCCCCGAACATCGCCTGCAGCTTCTCCTGGAAGATCTCTCCCATCTGCTCGACCGAGAGCTCGCCTTCCTCCCGGCGGCCGTCATGCACCGCCTCCTCGTAGCGGTTGAAGGCGACCTGGCGGAACACCGTCGAGAAGATGTCCTCGCACTGGCTGCACAGCATCGCGAGGCGAACCTTCGGGTCCTCCTCCTCGGACATGATGCGATCGAAGGTCAGCGCCTCGCCGAAGACCGAGGCTGTCTCGGCCAGCGTCAGGGGCGGGTGGTAGTCGAAGACGTTCTGCTTCACGGCCAGCCGGTCATGCAGCCCGTGGCCCAGCTCGTGGGCAAGCGTCAACGCGTCACGCAGCTTGCCCGTGAAGTTCATCAGCACGTAGGGATGATGGCGGGGCGTGACGGCCATGCAGTACGCGCCGCCGGCTTTCCCGGGCACGATCGGCGCGTCGATCCAGCTCTTGGTGAAGAAGTCCTCGATCAGCGCTCCCGCCTTCTTCGAGAAGCGCAAGTAGGAGCCGAGCACCAGCTCCTTCGCGTCGTCCCACGTCAGCTCTCGAGTCGTTTCGCTGACCGGCGCGTAGCGGTCCCACTCATGCAGGTCGCCGACGTTCAAGAGCTTTTTCTTCACTCGGTAGTACCGGACGCAGACGTCGTAGCGGCCCGTCACCGCGTCGACCAGCGCCTGCACTGCCTCGTCCGAGGTCTCGTTGGCGAGATTGCGCGAGCTGATCCAGGTCGGGAAATGACGCAACCGGTCGTCGATTGACTTCTCCTGCAGGATGACGTTGAAGATGTAGCCTCGCGTCCGGATGTCGCCCCGCAGCGCCTCGGTCACGGCGGCGCTCGCCCTGCGCCGCACCTCGCGGTCCGGCTCCCACAGCATCCTCAGCGCCTGGTCCAGGGCCAACTCGCGTCCGTCGAAATCGACCTGGATGCGGGCGCACAACTCGTCGAAGAGCCGGACCCATGAACCGTTGCCGACCGGGCTGAACTCCGTCAGGACCCGCTCTTCAGGCTCCGAGAGCTGGTGGGGTCGGAATTTCCGCGCCTCCTCGACGGTGTGGCGGTACTCCATGGCCTCGGGATCCGCGTAGAGCCCGGCGGCGTGGTCGTCTGTGATCTGGGCCAGCTCCAGGGAAACGAAGACCATCTGGCTGCCCCGCTCGGCGCTCGCCTCGCGCACGCGGGCGAGCAGTCGTCCCGCCGCGGGGTCCTGCGTGTTCTGGCTGTGCAGCATGTACGCGTAGACCTCGGGCTTGGCGGCCGACTCCTCGTAGTCGGCGAGCTCGCGCATCATCGCGGCGAACGGCTTCGCCTCGAGGGTCGCGACCTTGCCTTTGTACCTGGCTTCGAAAGCTTTCGCGCGCTCGAGCTCGCGCTCGAGAGTGGCTTCGATCTCGGGATCGTTTGGCGATTTGTAGAGATCGCTGAGATCCCAGCGGACCGATTCAGCGCCCGTCGATTTAAGCGCTTGGGCCATCGAGGTCAGGATATCCGCTCGGCCATCTGGCGGACCTGCTGTGGGTCCGGCCAGCGGCCGGCATATACGCCCTCGTTGACCGCATCCGTGATCTCCCCCAGCAACTCGGAGCGCATTGCCAGCTCGTATTCGAGCGGCGTTTCTGGCGGCGCGCGCCGGCGGCCCAGGCGGCGCTGAATTCTCTCGTAGAGGCGCAGCAGCTCCGACTCCCCGGGATGCGATTTCGCGCGTCGCGTCCACCGGCGGCGGCCCAGCCACGCATACGCCAACACCGCCACCAGCGCGATGGCGATCGCGGGCGCGATGACGGCCAGGACGCCCAGCGAGCCCACCGCTGCGGCCGGCGCGCCGATGGTCAGGTGCGGGATCAGTCGCGCCACGCCACCCGCCGCCCAGTGATTGGGGAACCGGGTCGCGGCGAGCGGGGATACGCCAGGCGTTGGATCCACCGGGACCCATCCGTGTCCTGGAAAGAGCACCTCGACCCACGCGTGCGCGTCGTGCTCACGCACGACGGCCTGATTCAGGACCGAGTCGTATTCGCCCGTGGAGTACCCGGTTGCCAGTCGCGCGGGGATGCCCAGGCTGCGGAGCATCAGCGTCTCGGCGGTGGCGAACTGCTCGCAGTAGCCGGTCTTGACATCGAACAGAAACCAGTCCACAGGATCGCGCCCGGTCGGGACATGAGGCAGGTCGAGCGTGTAGCGATAGCTCTGCTGCAGATACGTCGTGACGGCCATCACCACATCGAACGTCTTCGTCGTATCACCGCGTATCTGGTTCGCGAGTCGGCGAGCCCTGGAAGAGAGCGCCGCACTATCGAGGTACTGCGCGTTGAGCACGTTCACCGGTCCTATGTCGGACCGCAGGAGCTGGGGCGACAGGTCCGGCAGGTAGGACACGACTGAATACGTCTGACCAGGACGCAACTCTTGCGGCGTGTGAAAAGTTCCGAAGACGTCTTCACGCAGGGCGGCGACAGGCGCGTAGAGACTCTCGATCGGATACGCAGCGTTGATCACACCCGGCAGCGGGCGCAAGACACGAAACGTCTGCACGAAAGTGCCGAGATTGTGCTGCGGTGCTGGGGGCAGGAATCGTGGCGGCACATAGGGCTGCAGCTCCCGGAAGCTGTGGTCGGAGGCGGTCCACACTCCGTTTCGGTACGTGTCGAAGACCAGTCCCCGCCAGTAGGCGGGCGCACCCGTGCGCACGTACATCACCGGCGCATCGCCGAGCCGGCCGCGGAAGTGGAGGTCGACGCTGCTCGTCGCGCCCGACGAATCGCCGGTGAGCTGGACCAGTGGCAGGGCGGGATTCTCCAGGTCGCCCTTGAACGATGTGAAGTTCGGCAGCGAGACGATCAGCGGCGACACCGGAACACCGGAGGGCTGTGGAGTGACGACGAACCAACCTATGCCCGCCAGGAGCGTCGCGCCCAGCAGAACGGCGAGCGGGCGGGCCGGGACACGGGGTCCCGCGTCGAGGCGCCTCAGGTGGGACGCAATCCAGAAGCCCACCAGGTAAGCCGTCCACAGCGCAAGTAGGATCGCGAACTGGTAGTCCCATGCATATACGGCGGCCAGGTACAGGATCGCGAGGCTGATCCACAGGCTGGAGTAGCAGTTGCGCCTGGTCTTGAGGTCGAAGCTCGTGATCGCCACGAGCAGGATCGCGAAGTTCGCCTGAGGCAGCGTGCCACCGAACAGGGCAAGCGCCGAGTCGGCGATCACGTAAAACAGCGCTCCGAACACGAGCGCGGCAAGAAGCGCCTGCCGCCAAAAGCCTCGCTTGAGGTTCCGCTCCCGATAGCTGACCACGTGGCCGATGGCGGCCGCGACCAGCCCGAGAGCCGGGATGACGTAGTCCTGGCCGTACAGCACGATGCCAAGCACAGCGACCCCGAAGCCCGAGAACACGAAAGCCCGGCCTTCGATCGAGTGCTCGATGGGTGACGACGGTAGCCTCAGAGCGGCCACTGAGTGCCCACCCGTTCAAACGCAAGGTCGGGATCGACCTCCGCGTCCCCAACGACCCACACACGGTCCGCGTGTTCGGGAAATTCAGCACCGGCGGTGACGACCACCAACTCCAGCCCGCTTGCGGGGAAGTGGTCTGAAGGGTCGGAGGAGCTGGGATAACGGGCCAGCGTTTCAAGCACGGTCCAAATGTCTCGCGTAGGTCGCGCGGAGTCCAGGGTCACCCAACCCCCATCGCGAATGCAGTCCCACGCCTCTGACGCAGCGATGCGCGCGATCTGATCGGCGATCTCGTCGCTCGGAGGCGCAGCGTCGACGTGAATAGTCAGCCGCCGCACTCCAGGCGGCTCGTACTCGCGGACGACAAGCTTTCCATGCCGCGCACTCGAGCGCCAGTGGATCCGGCGCAGCGAGTCGCCCGGCCGGTACTCGCGCACGCCGAACAGCTCGTTGCCCGACCCCGCGCGCGGCGCAGCGACACTGGCCTCCGCCTCGCGCGCCTGGGGTCGTGTCGAAAGTGACGTGAAGCGCGGCAGTACCAGCGCAACCTCCGCGTCGTCGCAGCTTCGCGATCCCTGGAAGAAGCCCAGCGGGTCGCTGGTGCCGACCGTCCATCCCGTGGCGCCGATGGGTCCGCGGCGCAGCTCTCGCAGCATCCTGAGCCGGTGCCACCCCTGCCTGGGCACTAACCCCGTCCCGAAAGCCACTTGCTGGCCCCCGAGATCGCCCTTGACCCACGCGGGTCCGCGCGAGCCGCCTCCACTGTCGAGTCCGATCTCCGCCTCGATCCCGTCGCCTTCGAACACAGGAACCGCGTGCGGAGCGCGGCGAAGCACGTACTCGGGCAGCTCCTCTGCCGGCGAGCCCGCCGCCGGCCGGCTGCTGTGCACCGCAAGGTGCAGCCTCAAGCCGGCGCGATTCCACCACGCGTATGCAGCTGCCGCCACGAGCAGGACGAGGATCCACGCAGCGAGCAGGAAGAGCCACGGCACCTCGGACGCGGCGCCGTACCACTCGAGAACCAGCCACAGGACACCCGCGCCAAACACCCGCCAGGTCGGCCTCAGGACTTTCTCCTCAGTGCTGACGGAGCGGCGGAATCGGCACCGTCGACACGACCTCGCCCAGCATATCGGCCGCCTTGCCCCGACCGCGCATGCCGAGGCGGTGTGCGAGGACGGGCGAGGCCAGGAGTTTGATGTCGTCCGGCAGCACGAAATCTCTGCCTTCGAACAGCGCCCACGCCTGCGCCGCGCGCTGGATGTAGACGCCGGCGCGCATGCTCGCCGGCAGCAGCACGTCCTGCCGCGTCCTGATCGCATCGAGCAAAGCGACGATGTACGTCCGGATGGCGGGCGCGGCGACCACGCGCAAGCACGCCTCCTGCAGCTCGATCACCCCGCCGATGTCGATCACCGCGGTCAACTCGGCGATCGGATCGCCGTGCTCACGCCGGGCGAGGACCTCCATCGCCTCCGCGTCAGTCGGCGGCCCCATCTCCGCAGCGAGCACGAAGCGGTCGAGCTGCGACTCGGGCAGCGGGTACGTTCCGTGAAACTCAGCCGGGTTCTGTGTCGCCACGACGAAGAACGGCCGCTCGAGGGTGCGCGTGGCGCCCTCGACCGTGACCTGGCCCTCTCCCATCGCCTCCAGCAGCGCCGACTGGGTCCGCGGCGTCGCGCGGTTCACCTCGTCGGCCAGCACGATGTTGGCGAAGATCGGGCCCGGGACGAACTCGAACGTCACGTCTTTCTGGTTGAAAACGCTCGAACCTGTGATGTCTGACGGGAGCAAGTCCGGCGTGCACTGGATGCGACGAAACGTACCGCCGACCGAGGTTGCGAGCGCGCGGGCGAGCATCGTCTTCCCGGTGCCTGGCAGGTCCTGGAGCAGGACGTGACCG
>DATEGC010000073.1:0-14926 GCA_035280285.1 Candidatus Dormiibacterota bacterium
TCGGCGTCTACTCGGCGGTATCCGCCTCAGGTGGCGCGCTTGGCCTGCTCCTGGGAGGCGTGATCACCAACTACTTCTCGTGGCGCTGGATCCTCTTCGTCAACGTCCCCGTCGGCATTGTGCTGGCGGTGGTCGCGCCGCAGGTCCTGGTGGGGGCGACCGCGAGCCGAGGTCGCCTCGACCTGCCCGGCGCCGCCGCGGTGACAGCCGGCGCCACCTTGCTCGTTTACGGTCTGTCGCGCGCAGCGGTGCACGGGTGGAGCGACAGCACGACCACCGTGACCCTGGCCGGCGGCGCCGCCCTTTTGCTGGTGTTCGTCGCGCTCGAGGTCGTCAGCCGGCAGCCACTCATGCCGCTCACGACATTCTCGAACCGCACCCGCACCGGCGCGTACGCCCTCTCGCTTGCCACCGGCGCGGCGCTGTCCGGAACGCTCTTCGCGCTCACGCTGTTCCTGCAAAACGTCCTCGGCCTGTCGCCGCTCCAGGCGGGCTTCGCATTTCTGCCCACGGCGATGGGCGTGGTCGCGGGCGCAGGCCTCACCGCACGCCTCATCGCGCGGACGGGTCCCCGCCTACCCATGGGCGCCGGGGCCCTGATGGCGGCCATCGGCCTGTTCTGGCTGTCGTCCGCCACCGACCATGCCAGCTACGCAATGTCGGTGCTCGGGCCGGTGATAGTGCTTGGCATGGGCATGGGCCAGGTCTTCGTGTCGACTGGCGTGGTCGCGATCAGCGGCGTCGGCCCGAGCGAGTCAGGGCTGGCGTCGGCGATCCTCAACGTCGGCCGCCAGCTTGGCGGCTCGATCGGGATCGCGGTCATGGGCACAGTCGCCACGAACGTGACCAGGGACCAGCTCGCGAGCGTGCGAATCACTCACTCCGCACTCAGCCACGCGCTCACGATGGGCTTCAGCTCCGCCTTCCAGGTTGGTGCTCTCGTCGCCCTCGTCGGCTTCGTGGCCGTGATGGTGGCCGTTCGCCGGCCGCAAACCGCGCAGCCAGTACTCGATACCGTCGAGATCAAGGCTGCCTGACGTGTCCAGGGGGAGCCGGTTTACGGCTCCCCCGCCGGGGAACAATCGAGGGTATGAACCAGTTCAAGACCGGCCTCCTGATCGTGGCGTTGACCGTGCTTCTCGTGCTGACTGGCCGTCTCCTCTTCGGCGATGTCGGCACCGTCACGTTCTTTGTCATTGCGCTGGTCATGAACGGCGTCGCCTACTGGTTCAGCGACAAGGTCGCGCTCGCCTCGGCGCAGGCGCGCGAGGTCTCGCCGGCCGAGGCTCCGATGCTGTACCGGCTGGCCGACCGCCTGGCGGTCCAGTACGGCGTGCCGCGACCGCGCGTTTACCTGAGCCCGGACCCCTCGCCCAACGCATTCGCCACAGGCCGCAACCCGAGCCACGCCGCGATCTGCGTCAACGAAGGCCTACTCCGCATCCTTGACGAGGAAGAGCTGTACGGCGTCCTCGCGCACGAGTTCGGACACGTTCGCAACCGCGACATCCTGATCAGCTCGGTGGTCGCGGTCCTCGCCGGCGCGATCACGCTGATCGCCAACTTCGCGCAGTGGGGCTTGATTTTCGGCGGTTACGGCGGCCGCGACGACCGCGAAGGGGGAGCCGGCGGAGCGCTCGCCGGCTTGCTGATGGTCATGCTGGCGCCTATCGCGGCGCTGCTGATCCAGCTCGCCGTCTCCCGATCTCGCGAATATGAAGCCGACCGCACTGGGGCCGAGGTCTCAGGCGACCCGCTGGCGCTCGCCTCCGCGCTGCGCAAGCTCGAGCGTGCAACGCAGGTCGTCCCGTCGCAGACCGCCCAGCCCGCCTTCGCTCACCTCTACATCGTCAATCCACTCGGCGGCCAGTTCTGGGCCGGGCTGTTCAGCACTCACCCGCCGATCGAGGAACGGATCCGCAGGCTCGAGGAGATGGCCGGCGGCATGCGCCGGGCCTCCTGAGTGATGACCTGGCAGCTCCGTGAGTACACGGTCAAGCCGGGTGAGATGCAGCAGTGGATCGATGAGTGGCGGTCGAAGATCGCGCCGCTGCGCTTGAAACACGGTTTCCGCGTGCTCGGCGCGTGGACGGTCGACGCGACCGACCAGTTCGTCTGGATCCTCGGTTACGACGGACCGAAGTCCTGGCAGCAGGCCGATTCGGACTACTACCAGTCGCCGGAGCGGAAGGCGCTGGAGCCAAACCCGGCGCGACACCTCGTCCAGACCGGAGCTCGACTCATGAGCTCCGTCTACGCGCCCTGAGTCAGGCTCAGAGAGAACTCGATTGTGACCGCGGGCTGCACGACGGTGAACGGCGCCTGCGGGGGGCTGATCCCGTAGTCGGTCATGTTGGTCGCGATAGTGCCGGCGATCTGCGCCGTGCTGCCGCTGACGCGCAGATTCATTGTCGCGGTGATCGACTTGGTCACGCCGTGGATCGTCAGCTGACCTGGGACCGAAACCGCTACTTGCTGCCCAGTCTCCACTCCCGCGGGGAGCGTCACGTTTTGCGCTTCGAAAACTGCGGTCGGAAATGAGCTCACGTCAAGCGAGCGCTGGACGATGCGGTCGCGGTTGGTCACGTTGTAACCGGCGACCGAGTCCACGCTGTTCAGGTTTGCGAGCTGGACAGTGATCTTGGCCGACGACATCGTGTACGTCCCGCCGGATTGCGTGATCGTCACCGTGCCCATGACGTCGCCGGTCCTCGCCACCGCCTCGTGCGTCGAGGTCTGGCCGGCGAACTGCTCCTTGACCCGATAGCCGGCCAGCGAGCCGGACGAGACCTGCCACGTCCCGGGCGCTGCGCTCGGAGTGGTCGAGCTCGAGGGCGACGCGCTCGGCGAACCCAGGGCGAGCGCCGGTGGGCTGGTTCTCAAGCCGGAGAAGAAGTACGCGTAGGCGCCCCCTGCCCCAAGCATCACGAGCGCGACCAGGGCCGCCAGCGGAATCCAGAGCCTTCGTGGCATGCGCGAAATCTTCCGGGAGTGGGCTGATTGGGTGCTGGGAGAATTCTGCGAAAACGCTGAGAGCTAGAGCTCTTCGGGCACCCCGTCGTCGTCCTCTTCGCTGATCACCGGGTCCTTGGTCAGCTCGTCCTCATCGATGTCCGCGTACAGGTCACGGACCTCGGCTCCGCTTCCCTCGAAGTCACCTATGTCCTCATCGGAGCCTTCGTCCACGAGCTCGCCCGCGCGCTTCGATTCGGCTACCAGCTGCTCGTATGCTCGCTCAGCCTCGTCGGGCGTCCGATATTCGTAGAACTCGGTGCCGGGGGGAATCTCGGCGCCCTCGGTCTCGTCGGTACCGTGGCGCAGGATGTAGCTGCGGCCCGTGTCAGGGTCGTGCAGCAGAGAAAGGAATCGCTCGTCCGTCAGCTCGGCGCGCCGGTCGGCCTGGCCGCCGTTCTCCAGCTCGAGCAGGCGGGCCACGATTTCCTCTTCGCTTCTCTGTTCCATTCTGCCTCTAGACTAGCCCGATCAAAGTGGAGAGGGTCTCGCCGGCGAAGCCCGCAGGCACGCTCATCGCGACCCCTGACATCACGCCCGAAGAGCTGGCGCTCGCTGCGCGCAACCATTCGATGCCGCTCGAGGCGCTGCGACACGCGATCACCCCGGTCGGCCTGCACTACCTGCTGATTCACTTCGACATTCCCGCTGTGGACACGACCACTTATCAGCTCACCGTCGGCGGCCACGTGCGCAAGCCGCTTCGGCTCTCACTCGATGAAATCAGAGCGCGCGCAGCGACCACGATAGCGGTCACGCTCGAATGCGCGGGCAACGGCCGCGCATGGCTGTCACCGCGGCCGATGAGCCAGCCCTGGTTGAGCGAGGCGGTGGGCACCGCGGAGTGGACTGGCACCCCTCTAAAAGCGATTTTCGAACAGGCGGGTGTCCGTGACGGCGCCCGCGATGTCGTGTTCACCGGGCTCGATCGCGGCCTGCAGGGTGGGGTGGACCAGTTCTACGAGCGCAGCCTTTCGGTCGCCGACGCGTCTCGCGACGAGGTGCTTCTTGCGTACGCCATCAACGGCCAGCCGCTTCCGCCGCAGCACGGATTTCCACTCCGCCTGGTGGTGCCGGGCTGGTACGGCATGACGCACGTGAAATGGCTGCGCTCGATCACCGTCCTGAATCGCCCGTTCGAGGGCTACCAGCAGGCGACGGCGTACCACTACCGGACGGGCGACAGTGACCCAGGCGTGCCCGTCACGCGCATGCTTCCACGCGCACTGATGGTGCCGCCGGGCGTGCCCGATTTCATGTCGCGACTTCGATTTGTCGAACCGGCCATCCATGAGATCGAAGGGCGCGCGTGGTCGGGCCGCGCGCCAATCGCCAGAGTCGATTTCAGCGCGGACGGCGGCGAAAGGTGGTCGGAGGCCGCGCTCGAGCCGGCGCTTTCGCCGTACGCGTGGCACCGCTGGACCTACCGTTGGGACGCCACGCGTCTGGGCGAATACGTGCTGTGCGCCCGCGCCACCGACGCTGCCGGCAACGGGCAGCCCATCGAGCAGAGCTGGAACCTCGAGGGGGTCCAGAACAACGCCGTGCAGAGAGTGCGTGTGGTCGTCGGCGAAGCGGACGCGACGCAGGTAGCCGCCGACTCCCGCTAGCGTTAGCCCGTGGCAAGTCAGACCGCCCCGAAAGAAGCGGTGGACCGCTTGCTCCAGGCGTGGCATGGCGAGGTGCAGGCGAACAAGATGTACATGCTGCTGGCCGAGCGACTGGGCAGCTCGCGCAACGCCGAGATCATTCGAGCCATCGCCGACGCCGAGAGATCACATCGCGAGCGAATCGAGCAGAGGCTGCGCGAGCTCGGCGAGCCGGTTCCGGACCTCGCGTCCGTGAAGCTATCTCCGGTGCGGCGCCTGCAGGCCAGGCTCGCCCCCGTCGAGATGGTGATCGGCAGGATGGAGGAAGCCGAAGAGATCGAGATCACCGACCGCTACAAACGGCCAACCGGCGATCCAGACACGGACGCGGTCCTGGAGTCGATTCGCGTCGAGGAACAGAACCACTCGAAGTCCCTCGAATCGATGGAGGTCGCCCACCGCGCCGTCGAACCGGCCCCCTCCGGCGTGCAGAGCCGGTTGAACCGGATCCTGGGGCGCGAGTCGTGGCATCGAACGGGGGCGGGCTGGATCTCCGGCGCCATCTACGGCGCGAACGACGGTCTGGCCGCTGTCTTCGGCATCGTCGCCGGCGTGTCGGGCGCGACAGGAGGGTCGAGCTTCGTCCTGACGGCCGGCCTCTTCGGCGCCATCGCCTCCGGGCTTTCGATGGCGACAGGCGCGTTTCTGGCCGAGCGCTCGGAGGGCGAGGTCGCCGCCGCCAACGTCGCCCGCGAGCGCCAGGAGATCATCGACAACCCTGACGAGGAGAAGGAAGAAACGTCCCTCCTTTATCAGCTCAAGGGGATCGACAAGGATCTGGCGGACCGCCTCGCCACACAGCTGGCAGCCAACCCCGATGCACTGCTCAAGGTCCACGCGCCCGAGGAGCTCGGCAGCATCGAGACCACGAGCAAGCCGGTGCAGTCGGCGATTGCAGCCGGCGTCAGCACCTTCATCGGCGCGATGGTGCCGGTGATGCCGTTCTTCTGGCTGCGCGGGACGAGCGGTGTCATCACGGCAGCGATCGTGTCGCTCATCGCGCATTTCCTGGTCGGTGCGGCGAAGTCGCTCTTCACGCTGCGCACATGGTGGTCGGCCGGGCTCGAGATGACGCTGGCGGGCGTCATCGTCGGCGGCATCACTTACGCGATCGGACTTGTGCTCAAGGTCGGCGGGTAGACCGCAAGAAGTGCTACATGATCGAAGTTGAACCCACTCGATCGTCTGAAAGACGCATCCAGGTGGATGTCGGGGGCAATACGACTATCCCGCCGTTGCACTCCTTTTCATTGAGCCCGCGCCGCCTCGAAGTTCCACACAGCTGATGAGACCGACGCGATGAGCTGCCAACCGGCGTCCCCGCCGAGGTTGTCGGTCATCACGACCAGCACGTAAGGCCCATTCGGTCCTGACGTAACCAGCGCCGCGTCGTTGTCGACCAGGTCGATGGTGCCGATCTTGTGCACAACGGTGCTTCGGCCCGCGACGCCAGCCGGGACTCCGCTCTCAACCCTGGTGCCGGTCAGCACCGGATACAGCCATGCCTGGGCCGCGGCGCCGCCGAGGGTTCCCTTTGCCTCGGCCGCCCACAGCACCGCCAGGTCGTGGGCCGAGGTCGAGTTGTCCGTGAAGAAGTCGGAGTCCGTAGCCCCGAGCGAGGCGGCCCACGCGTTGAGCGCGTCAGCGCCGCCGACGTCGCGCACCAGCATGTGCCCCGCGGTGTTGTCCGACACCAGACCGGCGCGCTGCGCCAGCTCGTTCCGGCTCAAACACGCGCCGGCCTGGTAATCGGCATACCAGCCGTCTTCGTAGTCGCCGTCCTCGTAGCAAACGAGGCCGTTCGGGTCCGTCCTGCCGGCGGCGATGTTCTGTGCCTCCATCATCAGCGCCACGAGCTTGTACGTGCTCGCCGCCGTGAAAACCTGGTGGCCGTTGTACGACCACACCAGCGGCGTCGCGCCCCCGAGCTCGATCAGGGCGACGCCCACCGTGGCGCCACTGGTCGCCACCGTCGGCGCGATCGCCGCTGTCAGCGTCATCGGGCTGCGCGCGACGAGATGGTCCAGCGACAGGACGAGCTGCTGCGTCGCCGTCGTCGAGGTGATCGCCAGCGACGGCGCGACAAGGGTCAGGCCGCTGCTGCGGGCATCCGTGGTCGTGGCATGCACGCTGTTGGCGGACGGCGACAGGACGACAAGGCTGACCACCGCGATCGCTGCGGCGAGGCACCCACGATTCACAGCGCAGACGCTGCGTCGACAAGTTTGGAAATCTCTGTGTGGCGCGTAAGGTTTTTGCAAAATGCCGCTGACGTGGCCACAAGCGATCGGCTGGCGGCTGGCCAGGCACCACCTCCTCGACGGCACGCCGGCGACCCTCGTCGAAGTCGCATCTGACATCTGCGGCGCACACGCTCAGGTCGGCGCGAGCGCCGAGCTGATGCTCGGCCTGCGAGTACTGGGCATGACACAGCTGGACGTTCGGGAAGCGCTGTGGGAGAAGCGCACGTTGGTGAAGACCGTGGGCCTCCGCGGGACCCTACACCTACTGCCCGCAGGCGAGGTCCCACTGTGGATGGCCGCCAATCGTCTGCGGTTTCCAGCCGAGGAACGCCGTCTCGCCCGTTCCGGGATCGACATCGACGAACTGCAGGCGGTGACCCGCGCGATCGGCGAGATCGTCGGTCCGGAGCCCATCGGCCGGCGGGAGCTGGAGCGGGCCCTCGAAGAGCGAGTCGGCGGCTGGACCATCACGACCACCAAGGGCTGGCTCGGCAGCTACAAGAACTGGCCGATGGCCATGGGCTGGGCGGCGGCGCTCGGCCTTGTGTGCTACGGGCCAGGTCACGGCGGACGAAGTACTTTCGTTCGCCTCGCCGCCTGGTCTGGATGGCGTGACGAGGATGCGTTCTCGGGCGGGCTGTTCGCGCTCCGGCGCTTCCTCCACACATACGGTCCCTCGACGCGGGCCGAGTTCCAGCGATGGTTTGCGCTCGAGCCTTCGATTGCCCAGCGCCTGTTCGACGAGGCCGCCGGTGACCTGGCCGAGGTCGAGGTCGAGGGCTCTCGCCGGTGGTTGTTGAGGTCGGACGTCGGGGGGCCGTTCGAGACGGCACCCGACTCAGTTCACCTCCTGCCGCATTTCGATGCGTTCGTCGTCGGCTCGCATCCACGCGATCAGCTGATCCCGCGTCGGACTCGCGTGGCGCAGGCGGCGCCTGGGACGGCGGCACCGCTGGCGGTAGTCCTCGTCGGAGGCCGCGTGGCGGGAGTGTGGGAGCGAAAACCGAAAGGCAAACGCCTCTTGGTAAGAGTCGGCGCGGAGGTGCCACTGACCCGCCTGCAGCGCGCATCGATCGAAGCGCAGGCCGAGCGGATCGCGAGCATCCTCGAGCGGAAGTGCGAGCTCGAGTTCGGAGAGGTTCCTCTCCGCTTCCACCTATAGCTCGGGCAGCTTCTCCACGCGGATCCTAAGGTGCAGCAGCTTCGAGATCACGTGGCTCGACTGCGCCGGGTTGCCGCTGGTCCAGAAACGTTCGCGTGCATCATGGCCGTCGGCGCGAAGGCCGCGCTCGTCGAGTACGCGCGCGAGCTGCCGCGCCACCGCGGCGCCCGTCTCGATGAGCGAGACATCCGGACCCGCCAGCTCCGCGATGACGGGTTTGAGAAAGACGTAGTGCGTGGAGCCGAGCACGATCGTGTCGGCCCCCGCATCAAGCATCGGCCGCACGTAGCCCTCGACCAGGCGCTTGAGCTCGGGGCCGTCGAGGTCGGCCGCCTCCACGTGCTCGACCAGTCCCGGCACCGGCTGGACGATCACCTTCACGTCGCCGCCGAAGCGGTCGAGGAGTGAGGCCAGCCGGTCCGACTCGCTGACCGCCGCGGGGACGATAGCGCCGATGACGCCTGTTTTCGTTGCCGCTGCCGCGGGCTTGATACCTGGTTCGATGCCGACCACGGGGATCGACAGCATGCTGCGCAGCGCCTCAGCCGACCCGGCGGTGCCGGTGTTCGAGCCGATCACTATCGCCTTCGCGCCTTGCCCGACGAGAAATCGCGCGATCTTCAGCCCGCGCTCGCGGACGAATTCGCGCGGTTTGTCACCCCACGGCGCGTTGGCCGAGTCGGCGACGTAGTCGATGGATTCGCCGGGCAGGGCGCTGCGGATCTCGCGCAGCACCGAAAGACCCCCAACACCCGAATCGAAGATGCCTACAGGCGCCCGGTTCACGGGCCAAGGCTAATTCAGGAGCGCGTGCGGCTTGGGTCGCCTTTCTCGCGGTTGAGCCTGACCGCCGCGTTCACCAACCGCGAGAGCTGGGCCGTTTTGATGTCGCTCGCGCTTCGCAGCTTGACATGCGCCATCTTCTCGCCGCCGCTCTCGAGCAGCCCGCGCCCGGCGTCGAGCTCAACTCCGCGCCAGAAGCCAAAGCTGACGTACGTCGGATGCGCCTTGATGTAGGCGAACGGACCGTTCGACTCGTAACGGGCTGCGACCATTTGAAAGACTCGCTAGCTTCCGGCGCGGCGGTCCGAACGATCTGTCGCAATGCGTCGACGATCTCGCGCTGCGATGGCGCGAGCTTCTTCACGTAGGCATCGACCCTCGGCTCAGTCATTAAGTCCGCTGCGTGAGGCTGAACCAGTTGCCGGAATCGTCACGGAAAAGCGCCTCGATGCCATACGGCCGCTCCGCGGGCTCTTGTAAGAACTTGACCCCTTTCGCCTTCAGCTCCGCCGTGGTGCGCCGGCAGTCGTCGGTCTCGATCACCCCACCGGACATCGATCCCTTCGCGACCAGACCACGCAACGCCTCGGCGTCGGCCTCGCTGAACATCGGGGGCGCTGGTCGCGCGAGCAGGATATTCAGGTCGCGCTGGGCCTTCGGTCCCACCGTGAGCCAGCGCAAGCTGTCGATCATCAGGTCGTGCGCTCTTCGAAATCCAGCTTCTCCGTATAAAGCTTCTTGGCGCGCTCCTGGTCCAGGACGAAGACGTTCAAGTGCGAAAGCTTTGTAATCATGGCCAAAGCCTTTCCGCTCCGGCGGCCTTGGCTTCGTCCGGCTTGCTGAGTTCCGGGCTCGGCCGCGTCCACATCAGGACAAACCAGCCGGGGATTGGCGGCGGACCGCCGCTCGATCCGGCGCCGAGTCAGGTAGGCGCGAGGCGTCTCGCCGTAGGCGGCCGCAAACGCGTGGGCGAAATGAAACTCCGACAGATGGGCCGCCTGGGCCATGTCGGCAAGCGTGAGCGGCCGCGCGAATGCGTGGTCGGCTACGTCGCGCGCATTGCGCAACGCAGTCAGCACCTCCGGCGCGGGCCGCTTCGTCATTTTCGCTGTCAAAAGCATGAATGCGGGGCGTTTCTTACGTATGGCACGGCCCTGGCTTTGGTGCGTCGGTCTAGGCGCTTGCATCGGTGGCGGCGTCGTATTGCTGAGCTCGCTACGAAATGGCTTCGGCGCGCCACTGCTGGTGCTCGGCATCGTGCTCGCGATCGGGTTCGGTGCCGTTGCCCTTGGGGAGCGAGCTCGTGCGCAGGCAGACGCATATAGACTGACAGCGTGGACCGGATCGGCATCACGCCGAAAAGCTGGAGCGCCGAACTGCATCGAGGCGTGCTGCATCTCGGCAAGCGCTGGTACGTCGTGAGTGCAGAGATCGACGAGCATGGTCGCGCTGAAGGCGTGCGCCTAGACGGCCCATTCGACGACCACGCCGCGGCCGAAGCGCAAGCGCAGCGCATGCAAAAGACGAAGACCTAGGCGCGCACGTGCGGGTCGCCGCGATCTCGGACATTCATGGCAACCTGCCCGCCCTGGAAGCGGTGCTGCTCGAGGTTGAAGAAGACAGTCCCGACCTGATCGTGTTCTGCGGCGATGTCGCCTCGGGTCCGATGCCGGCCGAGACGACCGCATTCCTCATGACACTGCCGCGCGCTCGCTTTGTGCGCGGCAACGCCGACCGCGGTCTCGTGGACGAATTCGACGGCGTGCCGCCGTCGCCGATGCCTGGACCCTTCGCGGACTGGTGCGCGAAACAGATCGATCGCGCGCAGCGAGATTTCCTCGCGTCCTTCGAAGCGAAAGTGATCCTCGACGAGGTCGACGGCATCGGCCGCGTCCTCTTCTGCCACGCCACCCCGCACAACGACGTCGACGTGATGACCGTGGAGACGCCATTCGAAAGGGTGCGCGAATTGATATCGGGCGCAGACGCCGACATGGTGGTCTGCGGGCATACGCACATGCAGTTCGACCGCACGGTGGACAACCTCCGCATCGTCAACGCGGGCAGCGCCGGCATGCCGTACGGCCGGCCCGGCGCGTACTGGGCCATGCTCGGTCCTGGCCTGCGCCTGCGCCGGACCGATTACGACCGCGAGGCCGCGGCACGTCGCATTCGGGCCAAGGACTGGGCCAATGCCGACGAGTTCGCCGCGAAGAACGTGATCACGGTGCCGACGCTCGGCGACGCGATGACCTTCCTCCGCAAGGCGGAGGCGAAGCAGGTGGCTAGCGGTGCGGCTGGAGCGTAGCGGCGTCGTCCTCGTTGAGGTCGGTCAGCACGTGCTGCCGGGTCATCCGCCGCACGCGGGCGGCAGGAACTTCCACCTCCTCGCCGTCGCCGCTTCGCCTGACGATCACCGCGTGAAAGATGTCCTCTTCCTCGTCGCCAAGGAGCGCCTCAGCGGTTCCGATCTCGGTACCGTCGGCGCCTATGACCGGCACGTGCTTGGGCACGGCAGTCCACGCCACAGGGGTTTCGTCCTCGAACATGCGGCTCGCTTACAACTTTAGCCGCGACCGTTCAAGATGATGGGATGACGAATTACAGCCCGCTGCTTGCGATCTTCGTACTCGCGCCGCGATTGCGTCGTGCGTCGAGCCGCGCGGTGAGCATCTACCTGCCGGCCCGATCGGAGGGCTATGACCCACGCTTCTATGACATCGAATTCCGCGACCTCCTGCACCGTTATGGCGACCGGCTCAGCCCTAAGGATCGCGAGCTGATGGAGTACGAGATGCGGCGGCTGCGGCACTACGTCGCGGTGGTGCGGCCGGCGGGCTGCCCGGCCTTCGCGGGATTTGCCGACGAGCCGCACGGCGTCCTCGAGCTGGTCAAGTTGCGCGACGAGACCGACGAGCGGCTGGAGGTCGGTGAGCTGCTGCTGGCGCCGATCCTGCGCCAGCTCGAGCACTATCCGCCGGCGCTGATCGCGGTAGTCGACAAGGAGCACGCGAAGATCTTCGGCGCGATACTGGAGGAGATCATTCCGCTGCAGCAGGTCAACGGGGTGGAGGTCCGTCACTCGCGGGCGGGCGGCACGTCGGCGCCGAGCAACCAGCGGAAGGCGGAGAACCGGGCGAAGGCCAATCTGGAAAACGCCATCAAGACGGTGGAGCGCGAGATGGCAACGGGCGCGTACATCCAGATGTTCGTGGCCGGACCGGACGAGGCCCGGGCGACCTTTGAGAAGATGCTTCCCGAGCGCCTGAAGAAAACCGTCGCGGGTCATCTCAGCGCCTCGCTGGAGTCCTCCGAGCTGAAGCGCGAGTTGCGGGAGAGGGTCGCGGCGGCCGTTAAGCGCTAACTCCGCGGCCGGAGGACGAGCTGAGTCTGTGTCACCTTGGCCACCAGCCTGCCAGCCTCGTCGCGCACGATCGTCTCGACCACGATCGTCGTGTTTCCACAGTGCAGTGGCGTGGCGGTGGCGGTCACGGCGCCGGCCCGCACCGCGCCGAGGAAATTCGTTTTCGAGTCGATGGTGGTCGTGCCCGTCGCGTCGGCCGGCTGGTTGAGCATGGCGCATGCGGCGCCGGCCGAGTCGGCCAGGGCCATGACGACGCCGCCATGAAGGATCCCATTCGCGGTGCACAGCGACAATGCCCAGTCCATCGACAGGACGACCCGTTCGGCCGTGTATTCATCAGTTCGAATTCCGAGCGTGGCGGCTAGCGGCATCAGCTCCTGGATCACACTTCGAGTATGGAAGTAAGGGGGGTCTTCGTGGCGTTTCACTGATTAAGGGGTGAACCATGCAAAAAACGAATCCAATAGCTGAACTGAAGCGCCTGGGCCAGAGCGTGTGGCTGGACCAGATCGACCGCGGCATGATCCAGTCGGGACAGCTCGCCCGCTACCGCGACATGGGCGTGAGCGGGGTGACTGCGAACCCGACCATCTTCGCCAAGGCACTCGAGAGCTCCGACGTGTACGCGGGCGACATCGCAATGCGCCTCGATGCAGGGCAGAGGGCGGAGTCGATCGTGTGGGACCTGCTGATAGAAGACGTGCAGGCGGCGGCGGACATCCTGCGGCCGGTCTGGGAAAGCGCGCGCGGCGCCGATGGTTTCGTCAGCGTCGAGGTATCGCCAGGGATAGCCGGCGACACGGAGCGCACGATCACCGCCGCGCGCGACCTGCACGCACGCGTCAACCGGCCGAACGTGATGATCAAGATCCCGGCCACGCCCGCAGGTCTGCCCGCGATCCGGGCCATGATCGCCGAAGGGGTGAACATCAACGTCACGCTGATCTTTGCCGTCGAGCGATATGTCAAGGTCGTCGAGGCGTTCCTTGCCGGACTGGAGCAGCTCCGGGCACGCGGTGGAGCTGTGAGCCGTGTGCGCAGCGTGGCCAGCTTTTTCGTGAGCCGGGTCGACACCAAGGTCGATGAGCAGCTGACGAAGAAGATCCAGCAGCTCAACGGTCAGCTGCAGAGCCTGTTTGGCAGGGCGGCGATCGCCAACTCCAAGCTTGCCTACGAGATGTTCACGCAGCTGCACTCCGGCCCCCGGTGGGATGCGCTTCGCGGTGCGGGTGCATCTGTCCAACGACCGCTGTGGGCGAGCACGTCAACGAAGAACCCCCGCTATCGCGACACCATGTACGTCGAGGAGCTGATCGGGCCCGCCACCGTGAACACGATGCCCGTCGCGACCTTCGAGGCCTTTCGCGACCATGGACGGGTCGAGCTGACCCTGCAGAAGGACGTCGAGGGCGCGCGCCGGGTGCTTCAGCAGCTGGCGGTCAACGGGATCGACATGGCTGCGATAACGCAGGAGCTTGAGGAGGAAGGCGTGGCGGGATTCGCGAAGTCGTACCGGGAATCGATCGACCGCCTGAGCAAGCTCAACGTAGCGCGTTAAATTGACCGTGTGATCAAAGTCGCGGTCACGATGCCGGCGACCTTCGAGGACGCGGCGGAGTTCCTCGCGGACGTGCGCGCTCTCGAAGCAGCCGGGGCCGAGATGATCGGACTGGAGGGCGCCGGTACAGGGTCCGACGCCGTCCTCGGAGCGATGGCGGCGGTGACCCACCGGGTGTTGCTGCGGGTCTCCGACCAAGAGTCCGCGGCCGTCCTTGGGAAGCTGAGCCGCGGCCGCGCCGTGCTTGGCGAGCGGGAAGGCGAGACATGGGTCGCGCTCTCCGTTCCGCCGGACCGCGAGAGCTGGACCGCGGCCCTGCGCGAGCAGGAAGCCGCGGGCGCGACCGGCGTTGTGGTCCCGTGGGACCCGCGGCTCATCGACCTGCTCCGGAACCCGGAGCCAGACGACCGCAGCGACCTGCTCATGTCCACCGGCTGAGACCAAACTTGACGTTCGCCGCAGCCTGATATAGCGTCAGCTCGTTCAGGGGGCGAGTTGCCGACAACGACACGTCGGGAGTTCCTCAAGGTGGGTGTGGCCGGCGCAGGAGCGCTCGCCATGTCTGGCCTCGGCTTCGACGTCGCCCTCGCCGAGTCGACCCGGATCAAGCAACAGCTGCGCATCGCCGGGGCCAAGGAGATGCACTCCATCTGCCCTTACTGCGCGGTCGGGTGTTCGCTCGTCGCCTACACGCGCCAGAACAGCAATGGCACGACAGAGCTGCTGCAGATCGAGGGCGATCCTGACAGCCCGGTAAACGAGGGCCGGCTGTGCCCGAAGGGCGCGACCGCGATGCAGCTCGCCATCTCCCCGCGGCGAGTCGAATCGCCCCAGTACCGCGCCGCCGGCTCGACTTCGTGGAAGAGCGTGTCCTGGGATTTCGTGCTCGACAAGATCGCGCAGAACATCAAGGCGTCGCGCGACGCGACTTTCGTCACGACCGACGGCAACGGCAACACGGTCAATCGCTGCGAGGGCATCGCCTTCGCCGGAGGTGCCGCGTTCAGCTCGGAGGAGGGCTACTTCGCCACCAAGCTGATGCGCGGCCTGGGACTGGTACATCTAGAGCAACAGGCCAGGGTTTGACACGGCCCCACGGTGGTCAGTTTGGCCGCCACATTCGGAAGGGGAGCGATGACCAACCACTGGCGCGAC
>DATEGC010000074.1:0-18612 GCA_035280285.1 Candidatus Dormiibacterota bacterium
CGCCGGCACCGACGAGGGAGGCAACGACTCCGAACGTGGGAGCGTCCGTTTTCTGCAGTGGGTCGTCGATCCCGATCCCAGCGACACGACGTACGTGGTCGACTTCGCGATCCTCCTTCGTGACCGGAGAGGTAAGGCTCGCATGGTCCATGACCACCATGTCCAGGGACTTTTCCCGAGGGCGCGGTGGCTGGCGCTCCTGCGCGAGGTCGGATTCAAGGCCGGCGTGGTGCGAGATCGCGTTCCTCGCGAGGTCTTTCTCGGCCGCCGCGCCGGGCCTTAGGCCGTAACGGAATCTCCCTCGCGTGCTCGTCCGGGGTTGGGAGGGCTTGGCGGCCGAGCAGCCTCTGGCGGCACTTACCGCGAGTCACGCGCTGCATCGGGCGTTGGCGGGCTGGCAGGTCGATCTCGTGAAGGTGGCGGTCGCGAACGGGTCTAGTTGGGAGGAGGTGGGATCAGCGCTGGAGACCACCAAACAGGCTGCATGGTCGCGGTTCCGCCATGCGGTCGGAGAACAGGGGGGAGACGCATTGACGGATATCGAGGACCGGCGGCAGGCACGTAGGCGCGCGAAAGAGGTGTGGGCGAGGGGGCAGGAGCGGCTGCGGGAGATGGACGCCAGGTGGCACGAGGAGCAAAAGCGTCTGCTGCAACGCGTGCGCGAAGGCAAAGATGCGCTTGCCGAGGCGAAGGCCCGGCATCAGCGCGAGCGCCGGGCCGCCCGACAGGCGCTCGCCAAGGAAGTCAAGGGCGCGAGGACGTCAGCCTAGGGGCCTCATGCAGCAGGCGCCGCCACGCCGGCAGCCGAACCAGGCGCCGTCGCGTACGGCGTCCGCAGATCGCGGACCAGTCTCCTCATGACGTAGATCCAGGCCGGGACGAAAGCGATGGCCGCCCCCACCGGGTCGCCCCAGGTCTGGGGGGCGATGCCGTAGACCGCATTCTGCGAACCACCCAGGATGAAGAAGCTCAACATCTGGTAGATGCCGATTGCGGACGTTGGAATCGCACCGACAGCCGTGGTCACCGTGAGCGCGAGCAATGTGCCACGAGCGATCCAGGTCGGCGAGCCGCCTGCCTTCGTTGCGAGCGCTCTTGCGATGTAGTAGTGGGCCACCGCCACAAGCACGCCAATCCCGATGAGCGTGATTCCGAGCACCAGGTCCTGACCACGCTGCTGCTCGAGGTACCCGACCGGCGACACCGGCGGGACCGGTGCCCCCGGAGGGGCTCCCTTGTACGCGTTGGTCGCGTAGTCGAAATAGGAATAACTCAGATTGATGAAGCCGAATGCCGCCTTCAGGGCACTGCCGACGCCTGCCAGGGCCATGATCACGCCGGCGACGAGCACGACACGGGAGTAGAGCGCCGTCGCGGTGGCGAGCGTGAACGACTCACCCTTGCGCGATTGCAGGAATCCCACGACTATCCAGGCGATGAGACCGAGCACCGCAACCGGGAACAGAATTCCAAGAACCGTCAACATCCCACTCCTCCTAGACCGAATTCCGATGAAGCAACGTGAGCGAAAGCGTGCGGGGAGTTCGGTCTCAGAGGCAGTGTCAGTGCGGTCTCAAAATCGGTCTCACGGCCCAGCACCGTTTTAGGCCCTCCGGATTTTCGGCCGGAACTGCGCTATCGTCCTCCTGCCGAGACCGGCAAAACGGGCTTTCGCCACGGGGGGTGTCACCGAGCATTTAGGGGAGGAGTGAACGTGCTACCACGCATCGTCAGGCCTTTTTCTTTGCTGGCCCTTGCCCTCGCCGCGACGGTGATCGTCGCCGCCTGTGGCGGCCAAAGCAACGGCCCAACTCAGACGACGTTCAAGGGCACCAAGAAGGTCGGTTACTCGGCGCCCTTGACGGGCCAGTCGGCTCTGTACGGCCACGCCGTCAGTCAGTCCCTCAACCTGGCCGCAGACGACATCAACGCCAAGGGCGGCGTGAACGGCTACAAGATCGAGATGGACATCCAGGACGATGGCACGCAGGTCGCCCAGGCGGTGACCAACACCAAGAACATGATCCTGCAGGACAACGTCGTCGCCCTCATGGGCTCGGTCACGTCCGCTCAGTGCCTGGCCGAGAGTCCAATCGCCAAGCAGAACAAGGTCACCACCATCGACGCCACCTGCAACAGCTGGCAGCTGACGATGCAGCCGGACGTGGTCAATCCCTACTGGGTGTCGATCGTTCCCAACACGTACATGGAGGGCACGGCGGCCGGCAAGCTGGCCGCGAGCCTGGGTGTGAGCAAGATCTTCATCGTCTCGCCCAAGTACCTGTTCGGGATCTCGGAGACGAACGCGTTCGTGGCGGCGCTGAAGAAGGCCAACCCCAGCGTCCAGATCGTGAACGCCGAGAGCACCTGGTACGTGCCGTTCCCGACCAACCCTCGCTGGGATTCCACCATCAACGCCATCCAGGCGGCCAAGCCTGACCTCGTCTACTCCAACATCTTCGCGGCGGACCAGATCAACTTCATCAAGCAGGCAACTGCAGTCGACCCGCAGTTTTTCTCCAAGTACCCTATGACCACCCTGGTTTCGGTCGACGAGCTGACGACTCTCGGTTCCCAGTACCCGCCCGGCATGCACGCCTATATGCGGGCCCCGTTCTTCGCGCTGCAGAACAACAACCCGCGCCTGACGGACTTCATCAGCCGCTACAAGGCCAGGTACAACGGCGAATATCCATCGGACTGGGCGGTCATGGACTACGACGCCTTCATGCTCTGGGCGCAGGCGGCCAACGCGGCCAAGAGCTTCGACTCCGACCAGGTCATCAAGCAGATCTCCGGCAAGACATTCGACAGCCTGCGCGGCTACAAAATCACCATTCGCGCGAACGAGCTGCAGGCAAACGTCGGCGAGACGACCGGCACCACGACCTCGACGAGCAACTACCCGTTCCCCATCCTCAAGGACATCGTCAACCTGAAAGGTGACGACCTCCTGATGCCGTTGCAAATGGTCACCGAGATCAAGAACGGGCAGTGCAACGCCAAGTCGGGGGATCCCACGACCGCGAACTTCGCCCTCTGTCCGTCATGGAAGGCGAGCTAGCCGAGCCAGCAGAAACAAAACACATATGACGCCAGGGCAGCTCCTGCTGTTCACCGTGGGCGGGCTGTCGAACGCGGCCTACCTGTTCATCGTGGCAGCAGGGCTGTCCCTGGTCTTCGGAGCTCTACGCGTCATCAACATGGCGCACGGCTCGCTGTACATGATCGCGGCGTTCGTGACCGTCGTCATCGCCAACCAGCTTGGCGCGAGCCTCGGCTTCTGGGGTGGGCTGCTGGTCGCGGTCGCCGTCGCGGGCGCCATCGGCGGAATCGTCGAGGTCCTGGTCTTGAGGCGCGTCTACGGCCGGGAGCATCTGGTCCAGCTGCTAGGGACCTACGCTGTCAGCCTGGTCGTCGCCGGCGGCGTGCGAATCGTTTTCGGTCCGAACTATCGGACCGTCGTCTCGCCGATTCCCGGTCACCTCGACCTGGGCGGATACAGCTACGCGAGCTACTCGCTCTTCATGATCGCGGCCGCAATCGTGATCGCCGCGGGCGTGTGGACGATGCTCTACCGCACTAACCTCGGGCGCAACATCCGCGCCGCGGTCGCTGATCCCGACCTGCTGAACGCGACGGGCGTCAACGTCACTCGCCTCTACACAACCGTCTTCGTGATCGGCGCCGGACTGGCCGGCCTCGGTGGTTCGATCGTCGCTCCGAGCCAGGCAGTGAGCGGCAGCATCGACACCGATGTCCTCGTTCTAGCGTTCGCAATCAGCGTCATCGGTGGACTGGGAAGCATCATCGGCTCCGCCGTTGGCTCACTCATCGTTGGCATGGTGATCTCGTTCGGGCTGGTGATCCCGGCCACCAACCCATTCGCACTTGCCTTCGTCTTCATCATCATGACGGCCGTCCTGATCGTTCGCCCGCGGGGGCTGTTCGGCAGGCCCGAGAGTTGACCCGGCTTCTGCCCAACTCCCGTGGCGACCGCGCGCGCTGGGCGGTCGTGGCGCTGCTTTTTCTGGTCGCGGCCTTCATCCCACCACTCGCCAGCGCATACGAAAACCTGAACCCGGACGCCAGCTCGAGGTTCAACATCTTCCTGGGCACTTCCGCTCTCGTCCTTGCCTTGTGGGCCATCTCCTACAACCTGATGCTGGGTTACACGGGCATGGTCTCCTTCGCGCACGCCGCGTACTTCGGAGTAGGTGCATATACCGTCGCGCTGTTCTTGCATCGCTACCACCTCCCCATCCTGTTGGGGCTCGCCGCCGCTCCGCTCGTTGCCGCGGCGGTGGGACTCGTGACCGGTCTCGTCGCGCTGCGTGCGGTCCGGCTCTACTTCTCGCTGCTCACGCTCGCCATCTCACAGCTGCTCTTCTCGATCGTTTTCACGTGGTACGACTTCACCGGCGGCGACAACGGGATCTCGATAACGCTGCCCGACCAGCTGAGCGACTACACCAGCCTCTACTACTTCACGGCGGCCGTGGTCGCTGTGTGTCTTGTTCTGATGTTCGTGATCGTTCGCTCACCTTTCGGGGCGGCGCTGCTGTCGATCCGCGAGAACCGCGACCGCGCAGCTTCGATCGGCATCAACGTCAGGGCCTACGAGCTGGCCGTCTACACCGTCGCCTCGCTGTTCGCCGGCGTTGCGGGCGGCCTGTTCGTCCTCTATCAGCAACAGGCGTACCCGGAGATGCTGTACTGGACGGCCAACGCGCAGCCGGTGGTCGTCTCGCTTCTCGGCGGCACCACGACGTTTCTCGGGCCGGCGGTCGGCGCCTTCATCTACGTGGTGCTGGACAACGCGATCGCGAAACAGTTTCCCTACCAGTTCGACATCATCCTCGGCGCCATCGTGCTCGGCGTTGTGCTGGCGGTCCCGGGCGGCATCTCAGACGCGCCGAGCGTGTTCCTGCGCTTGCGCGAACGTTTCCACCGTGGCGAGGAGACCGCGGCTGAGGCGGCCGAGAGCGCCGGCGAGGCCATCCGCATGATCGACGTGCGCAAGGCGCTGGCCGCGGAGGCGATCAAGGCCGAGGACGTGCGGTCTGGGCTGGCCCTGCTCAAAGTCGACCATGTCAGCCGAAACTTCGGCGGCCTGCGCGCGGTGGAGAACGTGAGCCTCGAGGTCATGCAGGGCGACCGCCACGCCATCATCGGACCCAACGGCGCCGGCAAATCGACCCTCTTCAATCTCATCACTGGCAGGCTCAAGCCCAGCTCGGGCAGGGTCAGCTTCGACGGCCGCGACATTACCGGCAAGCCACCGCACATGATCGCCCGGACCGGCATCGGGCGGGCGTTCCAGATCACGACCATCTTTCCGAAGCTGACGGTTCGCCAGAACCTGCAGTACGCCATGCTGGCCCACCGCCGCTACACGGTCCGCCCCTTCGGGATCGCCAACCGCATGTTCCGCGACGAAGCCCAGGAGCTGGTCGATGCGGTTGGCCTGGGGCCGTGGTCCGACCTTCCCGCCGGGCAGCTGAGCCACGGCGACCAGCGGGCGATCGAGATCGCGATCTCGCTTGCGCTGGGCTCGAAGCTGGTACTGCTCGACGAGCCGACAGCGGGCATGTCCGCCTACGAGACCGACAAGGCGATGGAGCTCGTCCGGCGCCTGGCCACCGAGCGTCACCTGACGCTGCTCTTTTGCGAGCACGACATGTCGGTCGTGTTCAACACCGCGCGCACGATCACGGTCATGCACCAGGGGCGCGTCTTGACCGAGGGGACGCCAGAACAGATTCGGCGCAACGCTGACGTGCAGAAGGTCTACCTCGGTGAGCTCGAAGAAGAGGAGCTCGGCGCGTAGCTGTGCTGAAGGTCGACGGTTTGAATGTCCGCTACGGCAAGAGCCACGTCGTTTTCGACTTCAGCGTGGACGTGAACGACGGCGAGCTGCTGGCGGTGCTTGGCCGCAACGGGGCCGGCAAGACGACGACGATCCGCGGCATCGTCGGCCTCCTCCCCGGGGCCTCCGGACATGTGAGTGTTGGAGGCCGGGACATGAGTGGCTGGCCCGCCCACCGCCGGACGCGCCACGGCCTCGCCTATGTGCCATCAGGTGCGCGCTGCTTTCAGAACCTGACAGTGGCAGAGAACCTCGAGATCGCATCTCATTCGAACGGTGACGTCCGGCCGTGGACCAAGGAGCGAATCTTCGAGCTGTTCCCCAAGCTCGAGCCACTGAAGAACAACCTCGCCGGCGGTCTGTCAGGTGGCGAGCGCCAGATGCTCGCCGTTGGTCGGGCCTTGATGAGCAACCCGCGCGTGATGTTGCTCGACGAACCGACAGAAGGTCTCGCCCCAGTGCTGGTGCAGTCGATCGGTGCGCTGCTGGGGACGCTGAAGTCGACCGGAGTGTCGATCCTTCTTGCGGAACAGAACCACCAGATGGCGCTGCGGGTAGCGGACCGCGCAGCCTTCATCGAGAAGGGCCGCATCGTGGAGACACTTCCGGCCGCGCGGGCGCGTGACAGCGAGGTGCTGCACCGAATCCTCGGCGTCTGAGCCCTTAGTGGACCGCTCGCTCCTGGCCGACCCAGTACGGGGCGCGCAGTTCTTTCTTGAGGGTCTTGCCGCTCGGGTTGCGAGGAATCGTCTCGACGAAGTCGACCGAGCGCGGCCTCTTGAAACCCGCGAGCCTCGACTGCGACCACTCGATCAGCTCATCGGCGGTCAAGCCCGACCCCGGCTTGGCGATCACTATCGCCTTGACGGATTCACCCCAGGTGTCGTCAGGCACCCCGATCACCGCCACGTCGGCAACCTTCGGATGACCGGCGAGCACAGCCTCGACCTCGGCCGGATAGATGTTCTCGCCGCCCGAGATGATCATGTCCTTGATCCGGTCCTTGATGTAGATGAACCCGTCGCGGTCCATCGTGCCCGCGTCGCCGGTGTGAAACCAGCCGTTACGAATCGCTGACGCCGTGTCCTTCTCTTTGCGCCAGTAGCCGGCCATCGTGCCCGGTCCGCGATAGACGATCTCGCCGATTTCCCCGTGCGGCACCTCAGTGTCATCGGGACCGAAGACCTTGAGCTCGTGACCGAAACCCGAGCGGCCGCAGCTGAGGAAGCGCTCGCCGACGTGCTCCTCGTGCTGCAGAAAGGTGACAGCGCCGGTCGTCTCGGTCAGCCCGTATACCTGAGTCAAGCGGCAGCTGAAGGTCTCGATCGAGCGCTTGAGCAGTTCTGGCGTAATGGGTGACGCCCCGTAGGCGATGTTCTTCAAGTTCGAGTAATCCGCACCCTGCGATTCAGGCAGTGAGGTGAGGAACAGTAGCGCGGCCGGGACGAGGAATGCCGTGTTGACCTTCTGCTCCACGATCACGCGAAGGATCTCCTGGGGGATGAACTCGCGCGTGATCACGGCGGTGCAGCCGGCGAACATCGCCGCGAGCGCCCAGCCCGAGCCGCCCATGTGATACAGCGGCATGGCGACCAGTGACCGGCCGTACTCATCGAAGCCTTTCAGCTCCATGGGCAGGTTGCCGATGAGGCCGAGAAGGTTGAGGTTGGTCAGCATCGCACCCTTGGGGACGCCGGTCGTGCCTGACGTGTAGAGCTGCCAGGTGACGCGGTCCTCGCGATCGCGTCGGGGGTCGGCCCCGCCGTTCTCGCGCGGCAGCTCGTCGAATCCCATCACGCGACACGAGACCTGGTCGGCGTTCTGGCGCATTTCCTCGCTGACCACCAGGATTGTCGGGTCCGCGTCGCCGACCACGGTCGCCACCTCCGGCGCCGTCAGGCGCCAGTTGATCGGGCAGGCGACCGCGCCGGCCTTGTCGAGCGCGAAGAGGAGCTCGATGTACTCGTCGGAACTTTTGTCCAGGATCGCGACTCGGTCACCGGGCTCGATGTTCAGCTCACCCACCAGCCCAGCCGCCAGCTCGGTGCTGGTTCGGTTCATCTCGTCGAGGGTTCGTTCTCTTCCCTGGTACCAGGTGATCGGGAAGTCCGGGCGCCTGCGTGCACGCCACCGCAGGACCTCCGCGATCGTGCGCATGGGGGTGATGTTAACTCCAGATTTCGGCGCCGGGCCGGTCAGAATTCGTTTCCCATGGTGACGGTCGCGGACGTGCGAGCCCTCGCGGCGACCCTGCCCGGCAGCTATGAGGTGATCGTCGGCGGGCGCGTGAAATTTCGCGTCGGCCGCCTCGTTTACGTTTCGTTCTCCCGAGACGAGACGGTGATGGGCTTCGGATTTCCGAAGGAACAGAGGGAGTGGCTGATCGGAGGCTCGCCCGACAAGTTCATGCTCCCGGGCAAATCTGACCTTCGCTACAACTGGGTGCTGGCGCGCCTGGCGGCTCTCGACATGCAGGAGATGCGCGAGCTGGTGGTCGATGCGTGGCGGATGTGCGTACCCAAGGGTGTGGCCGATTCGTTCCATCCGGGGATCTAGATGGAGTCGGCATCCAGGCGTGAGATCGGCGACCTCAAGTGGACTTACGTGCTGGTCGGCGTCGCAGACGGAACGCTGCTGCCGTACATCCCGCTGTATCTCGCGCAGCGCGGCTTGAGCGCTGCGGCGATCGGCCTGGTGCTCGCGGTCACTGCGGCTGTCACATTTGCGACCGGGCTCGGGTGGGCGTACCTCGCCGATCGCAGGTTCAGCGCCGAGCGGATGGTGATCGCGGCGAGCGTCGCCGCGGCAGCGGTGTCACTCCTGCTGCCGGTCTCGAACAGCGCAGCTATGATCGCCGCGGTCATCGTGGTGCTGGCCGTGGCGCGAGCGCCTTTCATGCTGCTCGACCCGATCGTGTTGAAGAAGCTGAGGGTCGCTCCGCGCACCGACTACGCGCGCATCCGGCTGCGCATGAGCGCCGGATGGGCCGTCTCTGCGGTCGCGTCCGGCGCCCTGTTCCAGTCGAGTGGACTTCGCCTCATTCCTTTTATCTATGCGCCCCTCTCGCTCCTGCTTGCGCTGTGGGCATTCCGCACCCTCAAGCCATCGCGCGAAACTGCGTCGCATGTCGACCCGAGTCCTCAGGTGCAGATACGACGAATTCCTGTCTCTCTGATCACGTTTCTCGTCGGCTGCCTCCTGCTGGGCATCTCGCTGGCGGCCACGCAGAACTTCCTGGTCCTGCAGATCAACGTCCTCGGCGGTGGCGCTCTGCTCATCGGCGCGGCGGCCGCTTTCCAGGCAGTGACCGAGATTCCGACCATGGGCTACACGCACCTGCTGACCAGATACCTGAGCCATCGGGCGCTGTTCGCGATCGGCTGCGGAATTTACTTCGCGATCTTCGTCGCGTGGGCGTTCACGGGTGCCGCCCTGGTCGCCGCCCTGTTGAAGCTGGTCGCCGGCGTCGCATTCGCCCTCACTCTGGTGGCGGCGGTCATGATTGCCAACGACCTGTCTCCCACGCGCCTCCGGGCTACCGGGCAGGCGCTGATGAAGTCAGCGCTGTTTGGCGTGGCGCCGATTCTCGGCGCGCTGGGAGGCGGGGTGGTTTACGGCGCATACGGCTCGCGCGCGATGTTCCTGGCCTCGACCGCGGTTGTGGCTGGGGCGGGGCTCATCGCGCTTGTCGCCGTGCCGCCCCGGGAACGGACGCCGGTGGGCATAGAGCCGAGTCCCTCTCCCGCAGGCATATCTCAGTGAGGGCCGCGCGACTCCGCGTCCTTTGATCTCTGGAGAAACTCGTTGGCCGCAGCCTCGTCGCCGCGCAGCTCGGCGACCCTGGCCAGATTTCGCCAGGTCCACGGCGGAAGCTGCCGGTCACCAAGCTCTTCGGCGATCCGGATCGCCGAGCGCAGGTCCTCTTCGGCCTCGTCGAGCCGGCCGAGGTTTCGTTTGGCGATGCCGCGCGCCGCCTTCGCGTCCGCCAGCTCCCAGCGCGCTCCGAGCTCGCTGAAGATAGCCACGCCCCGATCGAAGCACGGCAGCGCTTCCTCGCCACGACTCAGGTCGTCCAGGACGCGTGCCTTCTGCACCGAGGTGTTGCCGACGCTGAACTGATCACCGACCTGCTCGGCCATGGCGCTGGCCTCGTCGACCAGACGGAGCGCCGCGTCATGATCACCCATCTCGCTGTGGTTGATCGAGAGGGCGTTCAGCGCGCGGATGCGCGCCCACTGGTCTTTCGGATCCACCAACTCGAGCGCTCGTCGCCAGACTGTCTCTGCCTCGTCGTATCGCTCTCTCGTCCAAGGCACCCACCCGGCAAACAGCAGCGAGCGCACGACCGCCCAGGGATCGCCGAGCTCTTCGGCGGCGAGGAGGGAGCTGTTCAGGAGACGCTCTGCCTTGTCGACGTCCGCTTCGTAGTTGATGGCGATATCGCCGAGGAAGCGCAGCGCGAGCGCGAGAGCAAATGGGTCATGGTGGCCCTCGCCCAGGGCCACGGCGCGCTGCAGCGCTGTCATTGCGGCCGGGTACTCGGCCAGCCAGTACTGCGCCTCGCCCATGCCGGCGAGAATCCTGGCCTCGCGCACGCCCCACCTCGCCTCCGGCCCGGCTAGCGCGATTGCCCGCTCGTAACGGTCGACGGCGGACCGGCTCTCCATGCGCCGGCGCGCGCGATCGCCTGCGATCAGCAGGGCGTCGGCGGCGCGGTCCGGCAGCGTGCGGTCGTTCGGGTCGAGGTCGATCGCCGCGAGGGCTGCCAGCTCGAGATGGTCAGCGGCCAGTGACCGGCTGCCTCGGCCCGCCAGAAACTCAGCGACGAGCTCGTGCAGCCGCATCCGATCTCGCTTGGCGAGGCTGGCGTAGATCACCTCTTTGAGGGTGGAATGGCGCACCCGCCAGCGCTCCGGCTCGCCAGGCTGCGGGTCGCGCACGAGCACCTCAGCCTCCTCTAGCTGCTGCAGCTCGTCGGCAGTCGCATCCTTGTCGACGACCATGAGCTCGGTCATGTCGAAGGCGTAGCTGAAGACCGAAGCGTGGCGGGCCAGCTCGCGGAGCCTGGGCGGCAGGGCGTCGAGTCGGGCGCTGACAACCGCCTGCACCGTCGGTGGCACGGCCCGCGTGCCCTGACCGTCGGCGCCCGAGCCGGACGGCATCAACATGCCTGTCGTCTCGATGATGAAGAAGGGATTGCCGCCGGCGCGCTCGGCGATCTCCAGCGCCTCGACCTCGCCGATACGGCCGCCACCCGCGTGTCTGGCGAGCTGCACCGATTCGTCCCGGGAAAGAGCATCGAGTCGGATCAGCACCGCGTTGCTGGTGCCGGAGCCCCATGTCGGCCGCTGCTCGAGCAGCTCGTTGCGGGCGAGGGCGACGATCAGCGCGCGTCGTGGATTCTTGCCCCGAGTGGCGACGCGCTCGATCAGGTCGAGCATCGGTGCCTTCAACGTCTGCGCGTCCTCGAACAGCAGCAGCACGGCGTGGTCGCGCGCCAGCCCATCTATGACCGCCGTGAAACCGGCCTGGACCTCGTGCACAAATGCAGTCTCGTCGCGGCTCTCGCCCGGACCGAAAAGAAGCGCCAGGCGCCGAGCGGTGCGTTCGGCCGACGTGCCGTCCGAGGTGCGGAGGGCGAGATCAAGGAGACGCGCGCGCGTCCTTTCGGGCTCGTCACGCGGACCGATATCGGCCAGGTCCGCGATGATCGCGGCCGCCGGCGAGAAGGTGGCCGTGTCCGTGAGCGAGCGCGACTGGCCGCGCAGGATGAGCACCGCGGCGCTCACGCCTGCCGCCAGCTCGTCCGCCAGGCGTGACTTGCCCATGCCCGACTCGCCCACCACCGTGACGAGGACAGGGCGCCCGGTCGTACTGGCAAGGCCGAGACTCTGGCCGAGGATAGCCTGTTCGCTGGCCCGGCCGACGAAAGGGATCGTTCGCCGGGCTGAGCGGGGCGTGATCCCTTCCACCGGAAACGCGTCGAGGGCGGTCTCGAACCCCTTGGCGCGAACGCGGCGGCGGCGGCCGTAGGCGACGTTGTTGGCCGTCAATACGTGCGTCGTCTGGCCCACCAGCACCTGCCCGACCTCGGCCCCGGCCTGCAGCCGCGCCGCCGCGTTGACGACGAGCCCCGTGACCAGGAGCTGACCCGTCGGAGAGCGGCCCACCGCCGCCTCGCCCGATTCGATCCCGATGCGCACCTCCAGGGCTCGGTCGAGCCCGAGCTCGCCACTGAGGCGCCGCACCCGTTCGCGGATGGCCAGCGCGGCGCGCACCGCGCGAAGCGCGTCGTCCTCGTGCACGTGGGGCAGACCGAACACGGCCATCACAGCGTCGCCGATGAATTTCTCGGGCCTGCCGCGCAGCGTGGTCAGCTCGTCCGAAGCGGCGTCGAAGAAGCGACCGAGCAGCTCGCGGGAGCGCTCCGGGTCCAGGCGCCGGGCCTGGCCTGTCGAATCGACCAGGTCGGCGAACAGGACCGTGATCATCTTGCGCTCTTCGGTCTCGACCAGCGGCCCGGCCGCGGCGCCGCAGTTGGGACAGAAGCGCGCCCCTTCGGGCAGCGGTAAACCGCAGACCGCGCATGCCCTCACCATGTCTGCAGAATATGCTGGACGCTGATGGAGGATCCCCGTGTCAAAGCGCTGGCCCAGATTCCCCTCTTCGCCCGTGCCACCAAGAAGGAGCTGGAGTTCATTGCCCGCGAGATGGACGAGGTCGACCTCCCGGCCGGCCGAACCCTCACCAGGCAAGGCAAGCCCGGAGACACCTTTTATGTCATTCGCGACGGCGAAGCTGAGGTCGAGGTCGACGGCAAGCCGAGGCGGATCCTGAAGTCCGGCGACTTCTTCGGCGAGATCAGCATGATCGACCGCGGGCTCGCCACCGCCACCGTCACGACCCGGGGCAAAACCCGCATGTTCGTAATGAGCCATGCGCAGTTCCGCGATGCCATCAAGGGCAGCGACGCCCTGATGGTCAAGGTCCTCATGGCCATGGGCGAACGGCTGCGAGAGGACATCAAAGCCAAGGGCTGAGATTGATGATCACCTTCGGGGTGGTGGCACCGGGGTGACAGCCCGACTTGCATGGTTGCCCGACCCTACGTGGTCGTGGGGCGTCGGCGCTGCGGACGTACCACCATTCTGGCGCTACCGCCTAAGGGGACGCGACGGCGGCCGTGTACACGTGCTGATGATCGAGGACGACCCATCAATTGCCGACATGTATCGGCTTCAGCTCGAGCACGACGGTTACAGGGTCACGGTCGCTACCACTGCGGAGGTCGGCTTCAAGATATTGACCGGCGACGCGCCTGACATCGTGCTGCTCGACCTGCTGCTCCCCGACCAGAGTGGGTTCGACGTACTGACGTCCCTCAGAGAGCGATTTCGGAAACCACCTCCTGTCGTAATCCTGTCGAACTACGGAGAGCCGTCGATGATCGACCGCGGGCTTTCCCTGGGCGCCATTGAGTACCTCGTCAAGTCCCGAGTGACGCCGGCCGAGGTTTCCGGCCAGATCCCCGCTTGGGTGGAGCGCGGCCGGAGGTGAGAGCCGAGTCGTGACGGTCGCGGTCACGATCGCCCGCGACCTGACTGCGGTCGCTTTTGTCGCCCTTGGAGCGGCTATCGCGTACCGGTGGTACCGCGAGCGCGGACACGCGCAGGGCGTCCTCGCCCTGGCGCTGATCTCGCTGGCGGCCGTGGCCGCGCTGGGCAGGTTCCAGGAGCGTCCGGCCGCGATCGTATCGATTGCCTCGATAGTCCTCTTCATGCTTTCCGGCTATTTCGTGCTGCTCTTCCGCAACGAGTTCATTCCGCTCGGGAGCGCAAGCCTGCAGGCGGCCAACGTGCTGCTCGGAGTCTCGATCGTCGTCGGCGTGCTTTTGGTGACGGTGCTCGCCCAGGCGGCCCCACCAGTTCGGACCGCCCTGACTCTGGAGATCGTGTGCGCGTGGGCGATCTTCACCGGCGAGCCGATCGTCCGCTTCTGGCTGGCGAGCAACCGCCTGCCCGCGGTGCAGAAGGCGCGCCTTCGTTTCCTGAGCTTTGGCTTCGCCGTGCTGATCGCCATTCTGCTGGTGGCTGTACTCGGGGGAAGCGCGCTGCAGAGCCCCGCGGCCATCATCGTCATTCAGATCCTCGCCCTGGCTGCGGTGCCGGCGATCTACGTCAGCTTGGCTCCGCCGTCGCTGCTGCGCCGGATCTGGCGTCTGGGCGAAGAAGTCGCCGTGCGCGGCGCGATGCAGGACCTGCTCATCTTCAGCCCCAATCGGGAGGTGCTGGCCGAGCGCGCCGTATTCTGGGCAGTTCGTCTGGTCGGCGCCAGATCCGGATTCATCGTCGATGCCGGCGGCGATGTGATCGCAACCACCGGCATCGATCGCGATGAGGCGGCAGCGCTGGCTGCTACTGGGGACGCGGTAGTGCGAGCTCCGCTGCACCTGCCCGAGGGCCAGGGATATCTGGCCGTGATCGCCGGAACGTTCACACCGGTGTTCGGCACCGACGAGATCGCGCAGCTCAATGCGTACGCCGACTCCGTGTCCGCCGGGCTCCAGCGAGCCCGCGTGACGGAGCGCATGGCGCAAATCGAGAAGAACAAATCGGAGTTCCTAAATCTTGCGTCGCACGAGCTTCGCGGTCCGATCACCGTGATCCGGGGATACGTTTCCATGCTGCAGAGCGGCTTGCTCGGCCACCTCAACGAGGGTGGCCAGAAAGCCGCCAACGTAATGGCGGCCAAAGTCCTCGAGATGAACGAGGTGATCGAGGAGATGATCGAATCCGCGCGCCTGGAAGAGGGTGGAGTCACAGTGCGTCGGGTCGAGACGGATATGCGCACCGTAGCTCGGGAGGCAGCGGACATCGTGGCCCCGCTGATGGAGGCGAAGCACCACCTGGTCATGGACCTGCCCGACCGCCGGGTGCGCGTGAACCTCGACCCTGAACGGACCAAGACCATCATCGCAAACCTGCTGAGCAACGCCATCAAGTACTCGCCCAATGGAGGCGACATCACCTGCCAGGTCCGTTCCCGAAACGGGATCGCTAAGGTCGCGGTGACGGACCAGGGACTCGGCATCGCCCAGGACGACCTCGGCACTTTGTTCACTCGTTTCGGCCGGGTCATCACGCCCGAGACCGAGCACATGAAAGGAACCGGCCTCGGCCTGTTCCTTGGGCGCCAGCTGGCGAGACTTCAGGGCGGCGACATCGCGGTCATCTCCGTCCGGGGCAAGGGCAGCACGTTCACCCTTCAGCTGCCGACGGATACGGCAGTCGACGACAGTGGGGGGTCAGTCGGCGCCGATGCTCCGCCGGCCTAGTGGCTCTCCGGTCTCGAGCAGCGTCTTCAGCCCGCTGATGATGAACATCCAGCCGCCGGACACGCTGGCGGCCGTCTTGGGCGAACCCTCGAGCTGGTCGTGAATCACCGTCAGCTTGCTGACGCCGCCCGGCTGGGGCTCGATCTCCCATGTCACCCGACTGCGCGGCTCGGCCGCCAGGTCGGGGTTGTAGAGGGAGCGCCACGTGTGGACAAATCGCCGGGGCTTTTCCGACTCCAGCACAGTGTCGTCACCCCATAGCTCGTCGCTGTTCGCGGCGAGGTGGCGGATGCGCGTGCCGGCCTCTGCGGTGGTCTGCACTCGCGAGCCGTAGAAGTAGCGCGCGGTGAACTCAGGTTTGGTGATGGCGTCCCAGATCTGCTCGGGGGTGGCCTTGATGAACACCTGGTAGACCTGGGTCGGGGCAGCGGACATCACTGCATCCTTTTCTAACTCATCTTTCAGGTCGACCAGGGTGGTAGCGCCGGGTCGGGTGTATTTGCTGACCCAGCGGTCGTAGATCAGCTGGACTGGAACCGGATTGAGGTAGTGGCGTTTTTCCCGCCCGACCTTGCGCGTCACTACCAGGCCGGCCGCCTCGAGGAACCTCAGGTGCTTCATGACCCCGAAGCGGGTCATGCCCTCCACCTGGGCGTGCAGCTCGTTCAGCGTCCGCCCCTCGCGCTCGAAGAGGCGGTCCAGCAGGAGGCGGCGGGTAGGGTCCGCCAGCGCCTTAAACGCGGAATCCTCGCTTGACATGTGTCTAGTCGGTCACCTAAATTATGGGTGACCAAAAGGTCACATTATCAGACTGGAGGTTGTTGCGATGAAGAATCCGGTCGTCTGGTTTGAAGTCGTGGGCAAGGATGGCGGGACACTCAGAAAGTTCTACACCGATCTGTTCGGCTGGTCGATCGCGGAAGCCACCGGTGACATGGACTACGGCATGGTCCAGGCTGGAAGCGGAGGCATCGGAGGCGGGGTCGGCAAGAGCCAGGACGGTGGGGCTGGACACGTCACCTTCTTCGTCGAGGTCGACGACCCGAAGGCCTACCTGACCAAAGCAGAGAAGCTCGGCGGCAAAATGGTCGTGCCACCGACCGAGATCCCGGCCTACAACCTGACCTTCGCCTATTTCATCGACCCCCAAGGGCACCTGATCGGCCTCTCCAAGGGCGCGGTGCCGTAGAGGCATGAGGTACACAGACGACAGCGAACTCCCGACCGTGACCGACGACACGCTGAGGGAGTCGCTGGGTCGGGCGCTGCCGTACACGATCGTCATCCTCACGGCGGGCCCGAGGTTCTCGCCGGCAGGCCCCAACCGCGACCCGGCGGTTGCGCAGACCATCTGGGAGCACGGCAAGCGCAACTTTGCTCTGCGCGAAACAGGCCTGCTGGCGATTGTCTGCCCGGTGGCGGACGGGACCAACGTCGCCGGCATAGGCGTCTTCGCGGCTGCGCCGGAGGACGTCGACCGGATCTATGCCCAGGACCCGGCGGTGAAAGCTGGCGTATTGAACTACGAGGTGCATCCCACGCGGGCTTTTCCCGGGAGCACACTGCCCGAATGGCACGCGACCGATTAGTTTTAGTGTTGAGCTCAGTCCTAAGCGGCATGAGCAAAGGGGTGACGCCATGAGCAGCGTTCGGGTGCTAGTCGGTACGCGCAAGGGGGCTTTCGTATTGACCTCCGACGCGACGCGCAAGAAGTGGAACGTGGAAGGACCGCACTTCGCCGGTTGGGAGATCTATCACCTCAAGGGCTCGCCGGCGGATCCCGACCGCATCTACGCATCGCAGACCAGCGGCTGGTTCGGTCAGGTGATGCAGCGCTCCAACGACGGCGGCACGACCTGGGAGACCGTTGGCAACCAGTTCGTCTACGACGGCACCCCCGGCACGCACCGCTGGTACGACAACTCGCCGCACCCCTGGGAGTTCAAGCGGGTCTGGCATCTCGAGCCATCGCGGACTGATCCCGACACCGTTTATGCCGGGGCCGAGGACGCGGCTCTATTCGTGACTCGCGACGGCGGCACGACGTGGAGCGAGCTGCCCGGGCTGCGCACCCACCACACGGCGCCAGAGTGGAACCCTGGCGCTGGGGGTCTGTGCCTGCACACGATCCTGCTCGACCCGAAAGACCCTGATCGGATCACCGTGGCCATCTCTTCGTCGGGCACGTTCCGCTCCGACGACGGCGGCAAGTCATGGAAGGCCATCAACCACGGCCTTCGCTCCAACCACATCCCGGACCCGGACGCCGAGATCGGCCATTGTGTTCACCACGTCGCGATGCACTCCGACCGCCCGAACGTGCTCTTCATGCAGAAGCACTGGGACGTGATGCGCAGCGACGACTGCGGCGACAACTGGCGCGAGATCAGCGGCAACCTGCCGACCGACTTTGGCTTTGTAGTCGACGTCAACGCAAACGAGCTTGACACGGTCTACGTCGTCCCCATCACGAGCGACTCTCACCACTTCGTCCCGGACGGCAAGCTGCGCGTATATCGCAGCACGAGCGGCGGCGACGAGTGGGAGGCGCTGACGAAGGGCCTGCCGCAGAAGGACTGCTACGTCAACGTGTTGCGTGATGCGATGGCAGTGGACACGCTCGACCCCTGCGGGATCTACTTCGGCACCAGCGGTGGGCAGGTGTACGTCTCACCCGACGGCGGCGACAGTTGGGCGCCGATCGTGCGTGACCTGCCCGGCGTGCTGTCGGTGGAAGTCCAGACCCTTTCGTGATCCAGGTCGTACTTCCCAAGAACCTGCAGATCCTTGCGGGGGTCGGGCGCGTGGTCGAGGTCAGAGTCGATGGCGACGTGACCCAACGGACGGTTCTGGACGCCCTCGAGGCGCAGCATCCTGCGCTGCTTGGAACCGTGAGGGACCACCAGTCGAAAATGCGCCGCCCGATGATCCGGTTCTTCGCCTGCGAAGAAGACCTCTCGGATGCGTCGCCGGACGCCCCACTACCGGAGGAGGTGGCTTCCGGTAAGGAGCCTCTCCTCGTTCTGGGCGCCATCGCGGGAGGCTCGTGAGCGAACAGCGTCGATGGCGCCGCACCTGGGGAGGCGGGTGTGGTTGCGGGTGTGCCAGCTTCTTCGTCGTCCTCACGGCCGGCCTGCTCCTGAGCCTGTTCAACGCAGACGTCGGGATTGGAGTCTCGGTGGCGATTCCGCTGACCAGCAGCAACGTCACGCTGGCGGGCTCCGTGGGCAAGAAGGACCATGCCCCTGACGCCCTGCCCGCGTACGTTCACGGCAAGCTCGGCGGAAACCAGAACTTCGTCAACCAGTCGACCACCCTTACCATCTGGGTGGCGGAAGGCACCGCGATCTTCGTGATCGGCCGTCAGGAGGGCGCGCCCTGGGTCGACCTCCACCTCGAAGCCCGCAGC
>DATEGC010000075.1:0-14744 GCA_035280285.1 Candidatus Dormiibacterota bacterium
CAGGAAGATGCTCACTCTTTGCAGAATACGGCTCAAATGCATCATGGACGGTCATGGTTCCGTCTCCTCATGAGTGTCCTGTGAAGGACTTTCGAGGATGTCGCGAATTCGCGTCAGCGCCCTCTCCAGGCGCCGGCGAAGCAAGCCGTCCATGCGGCGGGCCACCGCGGCGCCGATCACTGAGGCCGGCGGCTCGTAGACGATGCGGAGCTCGATCCGGACGCCGCCCGCCACTTCCTTGAACGTGAAGCCACCCTCCTGCTTGATCAGCCCCGACTCGGAAACCCAGCCGATCTCGTGGGGCCGCCGCCAGCGGTCCAGGCGCAGGACGTTCTTCAGCGGCAGTCCGAACGCCACCATCTCGACCTGGTAGCGCGCACCGACCCCACGCGATCTGGGGCCGATCGGCTGCCACCGGCTCACGCCCTCGAGCACCTCGGCTACGTGGCGGTGGTCGGCGAAGTAGTCGAACACGCGCTCGGGCGTCGTCTTCGCGGTCACGCCGGCGCCGAAATGGAGCTTGGCCACTGACACGAAGATAAGAGAGTGGTCTCGTGGCATGGAAGCCGGGTGACGACCAACGATTCGGTAGCGGTGGCCAGGCCGCTGACCGGAGCCGAGCTGCGTGACGCCTACGCCGAGAGCTTGCCCGCGCTCACAGTGGGCATGGTTCGCTTGCGCGGAAACTCAGTCGTTGCCGGCCCGTTCGAGCTGCTGCGCTTCGGTGCGCCGAAGGTCACCTCCGGCGCCGTCGAGTGGCCGATCGCAGGCGGCCTGCTCACGCGCCAAGCGGGCGGCACCTGGCGCCTGCAGGCCTCCACCGGCAAAGCCGAAGCCACGGTCAGTGGGTACGCGCCCCGGCTGCCACGGCCCATCTACTCCATCAGCCACCTGCACGTTCACCTTCTGTTCACCCGCCTCTATCTGCTGCGCCTCCGCGGGCGGGAGCCGGCGCCGGGACCTCGGGCCACCATGGACGACCGCGCCCGCGCCGCCTCAGTCGACATCGCACTGGTTCTCACCGTGGCCGGTGTGGGTGGCCGAAGGCGGGTGGCCAGAACGCTCGCCATCGCGATCGCCTACCACGTCGCGAGCTGGAGCATCACCGGCCGCACGCTGGGCGGTGTGGTGATGAGGCAGCGCGTGGTTTCCGTCGACGGCTCCCGCCTCACGCCAACTCAATCCCTGTTGAGAGTGGCGCTCCTACCGGTGTCGTGGATCATCCGCCGGCCGGTCCATGACGAGATCGCCGGCAGCGAAGTCATCAACGACTGAAGCCCAGGAAAAATGAAAAGGGGCGGCGCATGCCGCCCCTAAGGAAACAGCCGAACCGGCCTACGCGTGAGCTCCCGACCCCATGCCGCCCTGCTGCATCCACAGCGCCGGCTTGTTGGGGTAGAGGACGAGGATGAGCACCGCGACGAGGATTCCGATGATGAACGCAACGATGTCAAAGGCGCCGATCGCGATCTGGGTGAAGATCTGGTAAACGATCTCCAGGATCGAGTAGAGCACTACGGCGCGAACCCAGCTGATGTTTGCAATCGGGTCAAACCCCGCAATCATCACGCCCGCCCCGAACGCAATACCCGCAACCGGCCCAGTCACCGCACCGGCGATGCCGGTGTTCGTCGGGATGATTGCGGCGCCAACGAATTCAGCGGCCGAGCTGACGACGAGCAGCACACCCACGACCCAAAGGAGGATCTTCAGCGCCAGGGGATTCCACTTCGCCATTGATTGCACGACTAGCCTTCCTCCATTTCGACCGCTGTAGATTCCGATTTCGCTGAGCGGGCGGCCGTTTCAGGTGCAACTTATAGGCTGATTGCACGCGTTTGGCAACAACTTAGGACGCAAATTGTTGAGAACCCCTCACCCACACCACCCGCGGCTTGAGCCCGTACGCCCAGGCGAACGCGCCTTCGTGCTCGGCGTCCCACAGCACCAGATCGGCCAGCTTGTGCGGAGCCACAACACCCCGGTCTGAGCGGGAGACTGACTGGGCCCCGCCCAGCGTCGCCGCCAGCAGGGCGCGGTCGACCGACATCTTGAAGACCGCGACCGCGAGAGCGATCACGACGCTCATGCTCGTGATCCCGCTGGTGCCCGGATTGTGGTCGGTGCCGAGGGCGATCACGGCGTCCGCGTCGAGGAGCTCCTTGACCGGCGGCAGCTTGCCAATCGACAGCGCGGTGCCTGGGGCGAGCGTGGCCACGACGCCAGCACGAGCAAGCGCTACGGCGTCGGCTTTGTTGGCGCGGAGGAGGTGATCGGCGGAGACCGCGTGCAGCTCGGCCGCAAGGCGAGCGCCACCGGTGCGGTCGAGCTCATCGGCGTGCAGCCGCGGAATCAGCCTGGCCTCGAGCGCCGCTTTCAAGATCGCGCGCGACTGCGGCACGGTGAAATAGCCGCGGTCGCAGAACACGTCGCAGAATCGTGCGCCGGCAAGATACGCGTCATCGCACCATTCCGCGACCTGTCTGGCATACGCGCCCAACCGCGCACCTCGGTCCGGCGGGAGCGCGTGCGCGGCCAGGAACGTGACTTCGATTCGCGGCAGGTCCTTGCGAGCACCCAGGCGGGCGAGCAGCCTCGTGGCCTCGAGCTCGCCCTCACGCTGGAGGTGGTACCCCGTCTTTGCTTCGACGGTGGTCGCGCCGCCCTCGAGCCACCTCCACAACCTGTGCGCGATCACGTCCTCCAGCGTCCGTATGTGCTCCTCGCGCGTTGCCCTGACCGTGGCGCGGATGCCACCGCCGGCCTTCGCGACGTCCGCGTACGAAGCACCCGCCGACCGCATCGCGACCTCGGCCATGCGGTCGCCCGCATAAACCGGATGGGTATGCGCGTCGATGAGTCCCGCGGTGACGAGACCGCCTTCGCAGTCGTGATCGTCGGTGATCGCGTCCATCAGCTCGCGTGGCTCGTCACCATGCTTGCCGCACCACACGATTTCTTCTTCGTCGGAGATGACGGCTGCGTTCTCGATCACGCCCGCGGGCGTGCCGGTGAACAGGCGCCCGATGTTGCGCAGCCGCCTCATCTGGTCACTTCGTAACGACCGTCTTGCCGCCGACCACCACGTTGGTTACGTCGCGACCAGAAAAGCCATAGATGATGTATGCGGGGTTCAGGTCCCGCCACAGCCCGGCCGGCTGGTCGACCGTGACGAAGTCCGCGAACATGCCCGCGCGAAGCTCGCCCGCGTCCCAGCCCAGCGCGCGCATCCCATCCGCTGTCGCGGCGCGCAAGAGGTCTTCGGGCTGATGGACCACGCGGGTGCCGGTGGCTCGCCGCTGGTCGAGCTCGAGAGCGCGCGCCTCCTCGAGGATGTCCGTCACGGCGTTGGAATCGCTGCCGACGGTCAACGAGCAGCCCGCGTCGGTCAGTGCGCGGATTGGACCGACCCTGTCGCCCAGGTCGCGCTCGGTGGTCGGGCAGGCACAGACGCAGACCTGGTTCTGGCCGAGCAGCTCGATGTCGTGCTCGGTGACGTGGATGGCGTGGATCGCGGTCACGTCAGGGCCTAGGATGCCCTCGCGGTCCAGCAGCTCCGCCGGAGTGCAGTGTTCGACCCGCATGCACTCCTCGACCTCGGCCGCCTGCTCCGAGAGGTGGAGGTGGACCGGAATCCGTCGCGTCCGCGCGTACGTGGCGACTGTGCGCATCGACTCGCTATCGACCGCACGCACGCTGTGGATCGCGGCGGCGATGCGGACACCGTCCGCGTCGCGCAACTGGTCCATGCGCCTCGCCCAGCCGTCCGCGTCCCCGTCGGAGAAGGTCAGCTGCTCCGCTTCGAGAGGCCTGCCGTCCAGTCCCCCGCGCAGGTAGCACGCATCGATGAGCGTGATCCGGATCCCCTCTTCCCGCGCGGCGTCGATGAGCGCCTCGCCGAGCTGGTTGCCGTGGCTGTGCAGGTAGTGGAACTCACCGACGGCCGTGATGCCCGCCTCGAGCATCTCGCGGAACACGTAGCGCGCGTGCTTGAAGTAGTCGGCGGGGTCCCACTCCGTGAACCGATACATCTCGGCTCGCCACTCCCAGAAGTCGCCGCTGCCCGACTCGATCTCGCCCCGCAGCAGGCGCTGAAATGCGTGGCTGTGCACGTTGGCCAGGCCGGGAATCGTCCAGCCTTTCAGCACCACCGCGTCAGGCGGGGCAGGCGTGCCTTCCTCGACCGACCTGATGCGCCCTGCCTCGACTTCGATCAGGACGTTCTCGGCGCGGTGGCCGAGCCACGCCTGCTCGGCGTGCCACCGGCCGGTGCCGTTCACTTAAGGGGCCCCCGCGAAGTCACGGCGACGCCGATCCTCTGACTTCGTGGGGTTCTCACTCGCGCATGGGAATGCGGACCCCACGCTCGCGGGCGACCCCGATCGCGCGCTCATAGCCGGCGTCGGCGTGCCTCATCACACCGGTGCCCGGGTCATTGTTGAGCACTCGGTCGAGCTTCTTTTCCGCTGCAGCGCTTCCGTCCGCGACCGCGACCATGCCTGCGTGGATCGAGCGCCCGATGCCTACGCCGCCGCCGTGGTGAACACTCACCCACGACGCGCCGCTCGACGTGTTCAGCAGCGCGTTGAGGATCGGCCAGTCCGCGATCGCGTCGGAGCCGTCGAGCATGGCCTCGGTCTCGCGGTAAGGCGACGCGACTGAGCCCGAGTCGAGGTGATCGCGGCCGATCACGAGCGGCGCCTTCACCGCGCCCGCACGGACCAGGTCGTTGAACCGCCTCCCTGCCCTGGCGCGCTCGCCGTAGCCGAGCCAGCAGATGCGCGCGGGCAGGCCCTGGAACTTCACACGCTCAGCAGCCGCCTTGATCCAGCGCACGAGCGCGGCATCATCGGCGAACTCCTCGACCATCGCCCGGTCGGTGACGGCAATGTCCGCGGGGTCCCCTGACAGGGCGACCCACCGAAACGGACCCTTGCCCTCGCAGAAGAGCGGCCGGATGTAGGCGGGCACGAATCCCGGATAGTCGAATGCGCGCGCGCTGCCGCCGAGGCGCGCCTCGGCGCGCAGGCTGTTCCCGTAGTCGAAAACCTCGGCGCCCCGGTCTAGGAACTCGACCATCGCATCGACGTGCCTGACCATGCTCTCGCGCGCACGCCGCACGTAAGTGTCCGGCTCGTCAAGGCGCAGCTCCGCCGCATCTTCCGGGTCGAGGCCGGCCGGCACATAGCTGAGAGGGTCGTGCGCGGATGTCTGGTCCGTGACGACGTCGATCTCGAAGTGTCGCGAAGCGATGTCGGGCACGACCTCGGCCGCGTTGCCCAGCAGCCCAATCGAAAGGGCGCGTTTCGACTTCTTGGCGTCGAGTGCCAGCTCGAGCGCGTGGTCGAGGTCGTTCGCGCGCACGTCGAGGTAGCGGTCGTCGAGCCGGCGCTGGATGCGCTCCGTGTCAACCTCGACGCAGATCGCGACGCCGCCGTTCATGGTCACGGCCAGCGGCTGTGCGCCCCCCATCCCGCCGAGTCCGGCGGTGAGCGTGATTGTTCCCGCCAGCGTGTCGTGAAATCGCTTGCGAGCGATCGCGGCGAAGGTCTCGTAAGTCCCTTGAAGGATGCCCTGCGTGCCGATGTAGATCCACGACCCCGCGGTCATCTGGCCGTACATCGTCAGCCCGAGCGCTTCGAGGCGGCGAAATTCCTCCCACGTCGCCCACTCGGGTACCAGCATCGAGTTGGCGATCAACACGCGCGGGGCCCATTCGTGGGTGTCGAACACCCCGACCGGTTTGCCCGACTGCACCAGCAGCGTCTGGTCGCCTTTCAGGCGGCGCAGCTCGCGCACTATCGCGTCGTACGCCTCCCACGTGCGCGCCGCACGGCCTGTGCCTCCATAGACGACCAGGTCCGCCGGGCGTTCTGCCACCTCGGGGTCGAGGTTGTTCATCAGCATGCGCATCGCCGCTTCCTGCGGCCAATCGAGGCACGTCAGGGCTGAACCACGCGGCGCGCGAACGGGGCGGCTCACTGCAGTGGACCGATCACAGCTTCGACTGCTTCAACGATCGCGCCGCTGCGAAGCAGCGCTTCCGCCGCCGCCAGCTCTGGCGCCACGACGCGGTCCGAGCCGGGGCCGGCGACTTTCGTGCGTAAGAGCTTCCGCACCGCTGCTGTGGCGGGCGAGGCTTCGAGCGGGCGGCGCATCTCCTGCGCGCGCGCCGCCGCGCACAGCTCCACGGACAAAATCCAGGCGACGTTGTCGAGGACCGTGCGCAGCTTCAAGGCCGCGCCCCACCCCATCGAAACATGATCCTCCTGCATGCCCGAGGTCGGGACTGAGTCGACGCTGGCCGGCGCTGCCAGGCGGCGGTTTTCCGCGACCAACGCGGCTGCCGTGTACTGCGCGACCATCAAACCCGAGTTCACACCGGGTTCCTCGGCGAGGAACGGCGGCAAGCCCTGCGAGCGATGCGGGTCGAGTAGGCGGTCCACGCGTCGCTCAGCGATGGACCCGATCTCAGCCACGGCGATGGCAAGGAAGTCCGCCGCGAACGCAAGCGGCTCGCCGTGAAAGTTGCCGTTCGACTCGACGTCGCCGTCCTCGAGCACGATCGGATTGTCGATCGTCGACGAGAGCTCCACTGACGCCACCCGGCGCGCGAAGTCCAGCGTGTCCCGCGCTGCCCCCGCAACCTGCGGGCTGCAGCGGACCGAGTAGGAGTCCTGGACCGCGTGCTGTGAGTGGCGATGCGAGGCCACGATCTGCGAACCCTCCATCAGTCGGGCGAGGTTGGCCGCGCTGGCGACCTGGCCCGGATGCGGCCGCACCTCTTGCAATCGGGCCTGGAACGTGCGGTCGGTGCCGAGCAGGGCCTCGGCTGACATCGCGGCGGTCACGTCCGCTGTTTTGAAAACGCGCTCGGCGTCGGTGCACGCGAGCAGCAGCATGCCGAGCATGCCGTCGGTGCCGTTGATGAGAGCCAGGCCTTCTTTCGTCTCCAGCTTGACGGGCTTCAGCTTCGCCGACTTGAGGGCCTGGGCGGCGGATCGCCCATCCAGCACCTGACCCTCGCCAACCAGGGCGAGGCCGATGTGGGCCAGCGGCGCGAGGTCCCCGCTGCAGCCGACCGAGCCGTATCTGGGCACCAACGGGGTGATGCCTTCGTTGAGCATCGCGATCAGCGCCTCAGCGAGGAGGGGACGCACGCCCGAAAGTCCCATCGCCAGGGTGCGCGCCCGCAGCAGCATCGTGGCGCGAACGACCTCTTCATCAATCGGCGGCCCGACGCCCGCCGCGTGCGAGCGGATGAGCGCCAGCTGCAGTTCAGGCTGGCGAAGCGGCGCAACGCGAGTGCCCGCGAGCGCGCCGAAGCCTGTCGACACGCCGTAGACCGGTTCGCGCGACGCGGCGGCTCGTTCGACGAGCTTCCGGCTCTTCTCCATCCGGGTCCGGGCAGAAGCCGCGAGGCCGACCTTCTCGCCGTGACGCGCGACGGCGACAACCTGGTCCTCGGTCAGGCCAGGTCCTCGCAACGTGACCGCCACGATCGCAGCCTAAATGTTCTTGAGCGCCTCGCGCTTGCTGAGTCCACTCAACCGCGCCTCATTGACGCGGACGTAGCGGGCTACCTCTCTGGGGTCCGTCCAGGCGTACTGGCGGAGCGCCCATCCGATCGCCTTGCGGATGAAAAAGTCGCGGTCGGCGAGGTTGGGCTCGATGTTGGCGTAGAGCAGGTCGAGGTCGGTGTCGCGCTTGAACTTCAGCTGGCAGAGAATCGAGACGCGCCGCTTCCACATGTCCGGGTCCCTGCTCCACCTGCGCATGATCGGGCGCATCTGCCCCGGATATCGGCGCAGCACGTCGCCGATGATGACCGTCAGCTCGTCGACCAGGTCCCACCACGCGCCGGTGACGACCATCTCCTCGAGCATCGGCAGATCCCGTGGCGTCAGGCAATCGAGATGCTGCCTGGTGCCCAGCAAGATCTGTGCGACGTACCGCTCCTCACGATGCCGGGCTCCATGCCACAACCTCCGAATGGTCTCGCGCAGCTCGTCGCAACTCAGCGTCGAATCGAAGACCCGGCGAGTGATGGCGCGGACTTCGGGCATGTTGATCCCGTAGTACGGCATGGTCGACTTCATGTACAGCTGCTGCACGGCAGCCCTGCTTGGGTCGGCTGCGGCTGCCATCTCCCGCCGCAACGTGGCGATCACGGCGCCGGTAGAAAGTGCGCCTTCACCACCTCGCCGTCGCCGACCTCGAGCACCCAGGTCGATCCTTTCTCGAATCCACCGTCGCCGGCCTTGATCAGTCGCCGGTTGACCAGGTATTCGACGAGCTCCCAGACGATGTCGCCGTGCGTGCTCAGAACGACCTGGTCCAGGCCCGGCTCCAGCAGGAACTCGTTCAATCCCGCAAGCCCCCGACCTTCAGCCAGCGTCGCCGACGAATTGACGTGCATCTGGCGTGCGCGCGCGATCGGCTCCACCGTCTCGAGGCACCGCATGTATGGACTCGAGACGACCGACCGGATCGGATACGGCTCCAGGACGTTGACCAGCTGCTCCGCCTGTTTTCGGCCCTTCTTGCTCAGCGGCCGCATGCGGTCGTCACCCGTCCAGTGGCTGCGGCTGCCGGCCTTCGCGTGCCGTACGACATAGAACGAATGAGTCAGGGCATCCACTCGCGAAGGCGCTTCCGGTCGAGCGCCTCCCAGACCTTCGGCCACTGCCCGCGCGCTTCAGCGGCCGCGAGGCCGTCCAGCGCGATCAGCTCGCCGGCTACAAACGCCCGCTTGCCGGTCACCTTCGCGGAGCGGAGCCAGGCTTGCGCGGTGACGCTGTCCTGGTGCTCGCCGAGTATCGTCTGCAGCTTGGCGGCTGCGCGCCCGAACGCGGCGGCGGCATCCCCGACCACCGGCGCGACCGCCTCGGCCGCATACCGGGCGCGCTTCGCCAGGATGCGGATGCGATGCAGCTCGGGGTCGGTCGGGGTCTCCGGAAGCTGGCGGACGGCCGAACGCAGGCGGCGCCAGGGCGAGGTGGCCAGAGCCGGCAGCAGCGTGGTCGCCGGCTGCTCCGCGTCGGGCAGAGTTTGCGGAGAGTGCGCGGCGTCGACCAGGCGCTCGAGCAGGTCGATGTAACGCTGCGAGCGAAGGTCGGCGAGCAGCTTTTTGCGGAGCTCGTCAATCTCGAGCTCGAGTAGGTGCAGCAGCGCCGTGGCCGCCTTCTGGTCGCCGGCGGGCAGCGATTTCGCGCGCTCGCGCAGGCGCGCGAGCAGGACCTCACGGTCGCGCACCGCACCCAGGCCCATCGCCAGCCAGCCCAGCTCAGAACGTAGCGGCTCGGTCCACTCCGGGTCCAGCAGCGGGCCGAACGTGCGTAGGTTGGATCGGAGCTTGCGCGTCGCGACGCGGGCCTGGTGCACGGCCTCCGGATCACGGCCCGATCGGACCAGCGGGTCGTGGCGCAAGAGGGCCGCGACCGACTCTGCAAGCACATTCCGGATCACGTCCCTGGCCGGCGCGCCAGGCGGCAGCGGCTGGGGTGAGACTTCCGGCGGCTCGATGGCGCGCGGACCCAGGGCTCTGATGTGCTTGGGCGTGGGATCCGGCGCGCCCGCACCGGCCACGCGCAGCCGCGTGACGAGCGGCGTGAGGATTGTGTCCCAGCCCAGGCCGGCGTCGGTGCCGCCATTGGTGCTCGGGATTTCTACCTCAATTTCGCGGAACCGTGCGGCCACCCGACGCCCGTCACGGACCGATACCTCGTCGTCAACCACCTCCGCGACTCGCGTCCCGGTGGCGTCGACCAGGCGCACGCGCCGGCGCACGGTCGAAAGCCGTGCCACCGGGATGAGCTCCGACTTGCGCACGTACGCGCGCACGACTTCGAGCGCCGCTTCGGGCGGCTTGGTCGCGCCGCCCTGGAAGGTCAGCTCGTCGCGCTCGAGCACCGCGGCCGGCTTTCCGGGCGTCGAGGGCGGCGGGGCAAGCTTGAGGGTCCAGCCTTCTCCCGCGCGACGGCGCAGCGACACGCCCCAGCGCGCGAGCCGAAAATCGGGTGTGTCGTAGTAGACCGTCTCCATCCGCACCGTCTCGGGCGGGGCGACGGCCACTCCTTCGATGACTCCGGCGAGGTCAGGGAGGTGGAAGGCGGGGCCTGCTCCAAGCTTCACCTCACGCTCTTTGTTGGTTCCCCGCGAATCCAAGCCGAAGGCTAAGGATTCGTGGGGCTTAAGCATGAACTGAGCCGCTTACCCCGTTGCCGTGAGCACTCTCGATGGCCAGCTCTTTGAATCGTGTGTGCGAGTTGAGGCCGCGTACCGTGGTCACCTTGCGCCAGGCGCCGTCTGGGCCTAGCTCCCACGCCAGCGCATCGTCGGCCAGGGACACGTCAAGGATCTGCTGCAGCCGCTGGCGCAGCTTCGCATCGGTCACAGGCACGACTGCCTCCACGCGCCGGTCGAGGTTGCGCGGCATGAGGTCTGAGGAGCCGAGGTAGTACTCGGGCCGGCCGCCATTACCAAAGCTGAACACGCGCGAATGCTCGAGGAACTGGCCCACGATCGAGCGCACCCGAATCCGCTCCGAGAGGCCAGGCACACCAGGTCGCAGCGAGCACATGCTGCGCACGAGGAGGTCGATCTGCGCGCCCGACTGCGAGGCGGCGTACAGCGCATCGATGATCTCCTGGTCGATCAGGTTGTTGACCTTGATGATGATCCGGCCGCCGACCACGCCTTCTCGTTCGATCAGCTGGGTGATGCCCACGCGCAGGTTGGTCGGGGCCACGAGCAGCTTGCGGTACTTGCTCTGGCGGCTGTAACCCGTGAGCAGGTTGAAGAGCTCGGTCATGTCGGCGCCGAGGTCTGAGTCGGCGGAAAGCAGGCTGATGTCCTCGTAGATGCGGGCGGTACTCGGGTTGTAGTTGCCCGTGCCTACGTGCAGGTAATACTGGATGTGGCCGCCCTCACGCCGCACGACGAGCGTCACCTTGGCGTGCGTCTTCAGCCCAAGGAGGCCGTAGACGACGTGCACGTTCGCCTCCTCCAGAGCGCGCGCCCATCCGATGTTGGCCTGCTCGTCGCCGCGGGCTTTGATCTCGACCAGCGCGACGACCTGCTTGCCTCTCTCCGCCGCGCGGATCAGCGCGCGCACGATCGGGCTCGCGGGACCGGACGTGCGGTACAGGGTCTGCTTGATCGCCAGCACCTCTGGATCGCCGGCCGCGTGATCGATGAAAGCCTCAACCGACGTGGCAAACGAGTCGTACGGGTGGTGCGCCAGCACGTCGCCCGCCCTCAGCACCGCGAAGAGCTCCGGCACCTCGGCTGCGATGCCGCGCAGGCGGGGCTGAGTGGTCGGCGTCCACGGCTCTTCCTTCAGGTCAGGTCGGTCGAGGTTCGTCAGCGCGAGCAGGCTGCCCATGTCGAGCAGTCCGTTGACCTGGTAGATGTCCGCCTGCTGCAGCTCGAGTTCTCGCGTGAGCAGCTCGAGCACCTCGGCCGACATGCCCGGGTCCACCTCGAGTCGGACGACGCGCGCGTGGCGGCGGCGCCGGCGGAGCTCGGTCTGGATCGCGGCCAGCAGGTCTTCGGCGTCGCTGTCGACGTCATCGAGGTCGCCGTCGCGCGTGACCCGGAACGGGCTGTGGGCGACGATCTCCATGCCCGGGAAGAGCAGCTGCAGGTGTAGGGCGATCACGTCCTCCAGCGGCATGTACCGCTCACCTTCCACCAGCGGGATGAGACGCGGCAGGACCGGCGGCACCTTCACGCGCGCAAAGCGCTGCTTCTTGCTCTGCGGATCGCGAACCCGGACCGCGACGTTGAGCGACAGGTGCGAGATATACGGGAACGGGTGACCGGGGTCGACCGCGAGCGGGGTAAGGACGGGGAAGATCTGGTCGCGGAACACCGTGTGTAGCTGCTTGAGCTCTTCCTTACTGACCGCATCGGCGCGGACGATCGCAATGCCCGACTGCGCCAGCGCGGGCACGAGGTCGCGGTTGTAGATGCGTACCTGGCGCTCGATCAGGCCCTCGACGCGAGCCCGGATCGCCTTCAGCTGCTCTTGCGGGGATATGCCGTCCGGAGAAGAGCTGGCGACGGCGGCCAGGACCTGCTCTTTCAGGCCGGCGACGCGGATCTGGAAGAAGTCGTCCAGGTTCTGGCTGAAGATGGCCAGGAACCGCACGCGCTCGAGGAGCGCTAGCTTGGGGTCTTCCGCCATCGCAAGTACGCGCTCATCGAAGTCAAGCCTGGACAGCTCTCGGTTGATGTAGCGGGAAACAGGCGCCTCAGGCGCGGGCATGGGCGCGAAAACGGACGCCGGGACAGGCGCGGATTCGGGCTCGGGGTGGGCTTCGACAGCCACGAGACGAACTCTACAGCCTGAATCCGAAGCTCAGGCCTTAGGTCATTGGGTGACTTGCGAGCAGCACTTGCCTGGCTACTGGAAATAGCCAGGCGGCCGAGTTAGGAGGCAGTTTGATGGTCTCGCCATCGAGTTCAAAACGGGCGGGTTTGCTGGTGAGCCGGGAGGCGCCGGACACCAGGCGATGCGGTCGAAGCCCAGCCCGCAAGCCGCCTCCGCTCCGTTAGCGCGGGGCGGAGTGGCCCAGGCGCGACGTGATGCCCGGCAGATCGCCGACCCCATCGTCATTGGAGCCGGCGAAGCTGCGGACGTACGTCTGGTGGAAGATCGCTCCGCGCCACCACTGCTGGGGCACGGGCGAAAACGATCCGGTTCTAGGCCCCCAGCGCGGCGACCACGTTGCTGAACACGTTCTGGATCTGGTTGCCCATTGTCAAAAGAATCACGATGACGACGATCGAGACCAGAACCAGGATCAGGGCATATTCGACCATGCCCTGGCCGCTTTGACCGGTACCCAGCGGGCGACTCATTCTTGCTTTCCTCCTTTCTCGCGTGCGCGAGCGTGGTGAACCATAACTCTTACAACGCCTGAGTTCAGCTTCCCTTAAGCTCGCCTGATCATCACTTTGTAAACCCGGCGGCGGCGAAATGCCCGTCTCCGGCAAAATCTCGACCGATGGTCGAGACCCCTCCCGAAGCTGTCATCGAGACCCGCGGTCTGCGTCGCGTCTTCAAGTCGCGAAATCGGCAGGTGGAAGCCGTGGCCGGCGTGGACCTCAGCGTCAGGCGCGGCGAGATCTTCGGCTTCCTCGGCCCCAACGGGGCGGGCAAGACGACGACCCTCCGCATGCTGGCTACCCTGCTGCCCCCCAGCGGCGGCACCGCCCGCATCGCCGGCTGCGAGCTGGCGACGCAGCCGGCTCAGATTCGGGAGCGGATAGGCTACGTCGGTCAGGCCGGGGGGGCCGACAGGGAGATCAGCGGTCGAACCGAGCTGGTGTTCCAGGGCCGCCTGTACGGTATGTCGACCGAAGCCGCCCACAAACGCGCCGCGGCCCTGATCGACATGCTCGAGCTCGAGGGCGCGGCCGACCGCAAGGTTGGTACGTACTCGGGCGGCCAGAAGCGCCGCCTGGACATCGGGCTTGGCCTCGTCCACGACCCCGAGCTGCTCTTCCTCGACGAGCCGACGACCGGCCTCGACCCGCAGAGCCGCGCTCGCGTGTGGGACGAGGTGCGCCGCATGCACGAAAGCGGGACTACGGTGTTCCTCACCACGCACTACCTCGACGAAGCCGATGCGTTGTGTGACCGCGTCGCCATCATCGACTACGGCAAGATCGTCGCCGAGGGTACGCCCGAGGAGCTGAAGCGGGCCATCGCCGGCGACGTGGTGAGGCTGAGCGTCTCAGGCGAGCAGCAGCACGCCTTCGACCTGATCAAAGGTCAGGCCTTCGTGCGCGAGGCCAAGGTCGAGAACGGCTTCGTTCTTCTATATGTGGAGCGCGGCGAGGTGGCGATGCCTGCGATCCTCCGCCTGCTGGACGGCGCCAACCTGCAGCTTCAGACCGTCGAGCTGCACCGGCCGAGCCTCGACGACGTGTTCCTGCGCCAGACCGGGCGTTCGCTGCGCGAGACGGCGGCATGAAGCTGGCCCGCGACACGTGGCTCGTCTTCGGTCGCTACTTCGGGCTCTTGATCCACAATCCGGTCTGGGTGGTGCTCGGGGTTTTGAACCCGGTGCTCTATCTGATCCTGTTCGCACCACTGCTGAAGCCGATCGCGGCGATGCGCGGCTTTCCGCCCGGCGGCGCTTACAACGTCTTCGTGCCCGGACTGCTGGTGCAGCTCGGGCTGTTTGGCGCTTCGGGCGTCGGTTTCAGCCTGATCTCTGAGCTGCGCGCGGGGGTCATCGAACGCCTCCGCGTCACTCCGGTCAGCCGTGTCGCGCTTCTGTTTGGGCGCGCGCTGCGGGACATGGTGACGATCGCCATCCAGGCCTTGATCCTGATCCTGATCTCGCTGCCTTTCGGATTGAGCATCCACCCGGTCGGCGTCGTGGTCGTGCTGCTGTTGATCGGCTTGATCGGCCTGCTCACCGCTTCGATCGCATACGCGGTCGCCCTCGCAGTGAAGAGCGAGGACAGCTACGCGCCCATCGTGTTCACATCCGCGTTGCCGATCCTGCTGCTGTCGGGCGTGCTGCTGCCAATGAACATCGCTCCGCAGTGGCTGCAAGACATCGCCGCGGTCAACCCACTGCTGTACGCGGTCGATGCAGCGCGCCACATCTTTCTCGGCAATCTCAGCGATCCGAGCGTGACCAAGGGGGTGGTGATCCTGGTCGTGCTTTCAGTGATCTCGGTGGTGATCGGAGCTCGGCAATTCGGCCGCGCGGTCGCCTAAT
>DATEGC010000076.1:0-2531 GCA_035280285.1 Candidatus Dormiibacterota bacterium
CGCCAACCGGCAGCGCCTGTACCTGCCGGTGATCACGGACCCCGAGTACCACTACGAGACCGTCAACGTCGAGGCTCAGCAGGGCAACCCGCACTCGATCTATTCGTGGACCAAGCGACTGATCGCGCTGCGCAAGCGACACCGCGCGTTCGGCCGCGGCACCCTCGAGCTGCTGCGCCCGGAGAACCGCAAGATCCTCGCCTTCGTCCGGCGCTACGAGTCGGAGCAGATCCTCTGCGTCAACAATCTCTCGCGCTTCCTGCAGGCGGTCGAGCTCGACCTCTCGCCATGGAAGGGCCTGGTCCCGGTCGAGCTGTTCAGCAGCAACGAGATGCCGGTGATCGGCGACAACCCGTACTTCCTGACTCTCGGCCCGCACTCCTTCTACTGGTTCGCCATGCAGCCGAGGGCGGTCCCATCCGTGCAGAGCGACGGCGCCCAGCCGGCGGCCGCGCTGCCCGAAGTCCGGGTCATGGGCGGCTGGGAGTCCGCGCTGGTCGGCGGCGCCAAGGAGAGGTTCGAGAGCATTCTGCTCGGCTACATCCCGCACCGCAGGTGGTTTGCGGGCAAGGCACGCCGTGTGAAGTCGGCGACCATCAGCGACGTCGTCAGCGTGCCGGGCGCGGAGGGCAACTCGTACCTCACATCCGTCGTCGTCGGCTTCCAGGACGGAGACCCCGACACGTACATGCTGCCGCTGGCGTACGCGAACCCCGCAGAGGCGCCACACATCATGGAGCGCTGGCCGCACGCCGCGATCGCGCTGGTTCGCAACGACGGCGAGCAGGCGCGCGGGCTGCTCTACGACCCCCTGGTGACGCCGAGCTTTTCAGAGGGGATCCTGGGCGCGATCGCGCGCCGGCGGCGGGCCGCAGGTGGCGAGGGCACCCTGGTCGGTTCGACCACGCGCGCGTTTGCCCGGCTCCGCGGCCCGGAGGACGTGCGGCTCGAGGCCCACCTGTCAGTGGCCGAGCAGAGCAACAACTCGGTCATCTTCGGCGAGCGCCTGATGCTGAAGATCTTTCGCCGGCTCGAGGAGGGCGTGAACCCGGAGCTCGAGGTCGGCCGCTTCCTGACCGAGAAGACGCACTTCAGCCACACCGCGGCACTGGCGGGCAGCCTCGAGTACCGACGAGCCGCGGGCGAGCCGGCCACCATCGCGATCCTGCAGGGTTACGTCCCCAACCAGGGCGACGCCTGGCAGTACACGCTGAACACCCTTGCCCATTTCTTCAAGGCGCCGGAGCTTGCCGGCCAGATACCTCCGGCCCCCGCGAAGAGTCTTGTGGAGGCGAGCCGGCAGGACCCGCCGGAGATCGCCGCTACGACGATCGGGTCGTACCTGGAGTCGGCCCGCCTCCTGGGCCGCCGCACCGCCGAGCTGCACGCAGCGCTTGCGTCCGACCCGACCGATCCGGCCTTCGCACCGGAACGGGTGTCGCCTCTCGACCAGAGGTCCATGTACCAGTCGATCAGCGGCCTGTCGATGCGCGCCACAGACCTGCTGCGAAGCCAGCTGCGCCGGCTGCCGGCAGACGAGCGAGAGGACGCCAACAAGGTGCTGGAGCTCGAGCCGCGGATCGCGTCGATCCTAAAGTCGTTTCTGTCCCGGCGTCTCAGCACCACGCGGATCCGAATTCATGGCGACTATCACCTCGGACAGGTGCTGTACACAGGCCACGACTTCGTGATCATCGACTTCGAAGGGGAGCCGACCCGCACGCTGTACGAGCGACGCCTCAAGCGCCTGGCGATGCGAGACGTCGCCGGCATGCTGCGGTCGTTCTCGTACGCCAGCCAGGCGGCCCTCCGTTCGCAGGAGATCGCCGCCGAGCAACTGCCACAGCTGACGCCGTGGGCGCGCTTCTGGGTGGATTCGGTGTCGGGCGCGTTCCTGAAGAGCTATCTCGCCACCGCCGGCGACGCGTCATGGGTGCCACGGAGCCCCGAGGACCTCGAGCTGCAGCTGACCACGATGCTGCTCGAGAAAGCGCTGTACGAGCTGCGTTACGAATTGAACCTGAGACCAGACTGGGTGCGCATCCCGCTGCGGGGCGTTCTCGATTTGGTGACGCACGCATGAACATGGTCGCGCGGTCGCTGATCAGCCCCTTCGACATCCACCTCTTCAACGAGGGCACGCACAGCCACCTGTTCGAGAAGCTGGGCGCGCACCCGGCCCACGACCCCGAGGGCACTTACTTCGCCGTTTGGGCGCCGAACGCGGACGCGGTCAGCGTCATCGGCGATTTCAACGGATGGGACAAGGCCGCGAACGGCCTGTTTGCGCGGGACCAGTCGGGCATCTGGGAAGGCTTCATCCCGACCGTCAAGCACGGCGCGCTCTACAAGTACTACATCCAATCTCGCGCCACGGGTCGGGGGGTGGACAAGGCCGACCCGTTTGCTGCGTACTCCGAGGCCCCGCCGCGACAGGCGTCCGTCGTTTGGGACCTCGCTTACGAATGGGGCGATCACGACTGGGTCGAGCGACGCCGCAACGCTGACGCCCGCACCGCGCCGTGGGCTGT
>DATEGC010000077.1:0-79317 GCA_035280285.1 Candidatus Dormiibacterota bacterium
AGGGGCGGAATGAGCATGAAGTGCTGGTGGACCATGCCGATCCCGAGCTTGATGGCGTCTTGAGGGGAGCCGATGTGAACGGGGTTGCCGTCGTACACGATCTCCCCTGAATCGGGGCGGACGAGGCCGTAGACGATGTTCATCAACGTCGACTTGCCGGCCCCGTTTTCCCCCAGCAACGCGTGGACCTGACCCCAATCGACGGTCAGGTCCACTGCGTCATTGGCTCGAAGGCTGCCGAAGGCTTTGACGATCCCTCGGAGCTCGAGCGCCGGCGTGGCTATCCCGTGTACCCCGTTTGCAGCGTCCCGTCAGCGAGTTTTTTCTGGGCGTCGGACACCAGGGTCTTGACCTCGGCCGGCACCGTTGAGTCGTAGTTGTGGAACGGAGCTACTCCAACTCCGGCGTTCTTGGCGTCGAATGTGAGCAGTCCGGTGGACGGCCACTGGTTCTTGACCATGTCGGTGATTGCGGTCTTCACCGAGAAGGCGATGTGCTTCTCGGCACTCGTGACCAGGCATTTCTGGGCGTCAGGGTAGGAGTTGAACTGGTCGACGTCGACGCCGACGCACAACTTGTTGGCCTGGACGGCCGCGAGCAGCGCCCCGTTGCCGGTGTTGCCGCCAGCGCCGAAGACGATGTCAGCACCCTGGCCGAACATCGCGGTCGCCTGCTGCTTGCCCCAGTCCGGGTCGTTGAAGCTCTTGGCTCCGCTAGGCGGTTGGTAGACGCCCAGCGTCTTGATCGACGAGTTGGCGTACTTGGCGCCGTTCTCGTATCCGACGCGGTACTTGTGCACGGGCGGGATGTCGAGCCCGTAGACGCCGCCGATGGTGTTGGTCTTGGTCATCTTGCCGGCGACGATGCCCGCAAGAAAGCCGGCCTGGTCCTCGCGGAAGATGAGACCGGTGAGGTTGGCCGGCGGCTTGTCGTACGCGAAGTCCACGATGGCGAACTTCACGTTCGGGTTCGCCTTGGCGACTGTGAGCGTGTCGTCACCGAGCAGGAAGCCGACCGTGACGATCATGTCGTACTTCTGGTCGATGAACAGCTGCATGTTCTTCTGGTAGTCGGTCGGCTGGTTCGACTCGATCACCTTCGCCTTGACGCAAAGGCTCGCGTCATTGACCGCGTCCTGGACGCCCTGCCACGCGTTGGCGTTGAACGACTTGTCGGACAGTTTGCCGACGTCGGTGACCAGGCCGACGTTGTAGGTCTTGCTGCAGGTGGTGCCGGTGCCTGTGGTGCCTCCACACGCCGCCACCAGCACTGCCGTACAGACCAGGGCTGCTGTGGTCATCACGCCGGTGAGACCCCTAACTCGAACCATATGGTTCCCCCTTGTGGTTCTCAGGAGGCCGTGCACGCGGACACACACCCTCCATCACTTGCCGCCCTCTTCCCAATTCGTACTCGGGGCGAGAGTGCGCCGGCGGCGAGTGCGGCCAATACGGCCTATTCGCTACTCCGCTTGAAACTATCAACGCGTGGAGCGGCCAAGTCAAGTCGAAGCCCCAGCCGCGTGCAGAGCGTCGAGCGTAGCCGGCAGTTCGGTGATGCTCGAGATGCGCTTCCAGCCCTCTTTCGGCAGCTCGTCCTCGGGCACCTGCTCGTGCTCCCAGGTGACCTGGTAGGGGATGTGCACCGCCCGCCCGCCGAGGCTCACCACAGGCACAACGTCCGAGCGGAGCGAGTTGCCGACCATGACGAAGTCCTCTGGTTTGATCCCCCGCCGCTTGAAGACGCCGCGGTAGGAGCCGGCGTTCTTCTCGCTCAGGATCTCGACGCCGTGGAACAGATCGCCGAGGCCGGACTGCGCGAGCTTGCTCTCCTGGTCGAACAGGTCGCCTTTAGTGATGAGGACCATGTCGTAGCGCCCGGCCAGCGTGCGCAGCGTGTGCTCGACACCTTCAAGGAGCTTGGTCGGTTCCGTGAGCATCCGCTTGCCCCAGCCGAGGATGACCTGTATGTCCTCGGTGGGGATGCGGCGCTGGGTGATCTCGATGGCGGTCTCGAGCATCGAAAGCGTGAAGGACTTGATGCCGTAGCCGTAGATGCTGAGGTTCTTCATCTCCGTCTCAGCCAGCAGCTTGTCGACGTCAGCCTCCGGTGCATGACCCTTCAGCAGGTCCCGAAACTCACCCTGCGTGACGTGAAATCGGATCTCGCTGTGCCAGAGCGTATCGTCGCCGTCGAACCCCAGCACCCGGACAGCCGGCATAGCGACGAACGATTATCCGGTTTGTCTGACTCCTGGCGTCTGGATCAGCGTCCGGCGCAGACCGCCATCCACGGTGCGCTAAATCGACCCGCGCACTGTCGCGTAGCCGACCGCAGCGTCGCCCAATACGCCCTTGGGCGCGATCGGCGCCGCCTCCGTGTAGTCGGACGCGTACGGGTGCACCAACTTTCCCAAATCGGTCGTCTCGACCGACCGTCCCGGAACGATCACCTGTGTCCACCGGTTCGTCGTGACGAACGCCACGCTGCTCACGGTTCCTCATCGGTTCTACGTGTGAACGGCCGCTTGTGTTACGGCCGGGAGTGCGGCGGCAAATAATTACCGCGTGCACCAGGTCCGGCTCGAGTCCGTCCGCCGCAAATCAGGCGGCCGGATTCATCTGACCCCTAGGGTCCCCCGTTCCGGACCCGTCACCACTTTGTGCGACCAGACGCTCGAAGGCGGCTCCTACTCGGCCGTCGACGGCGCGGCCAATTGCGCCAACTGCATTCGACGCTCGCACGACCAGGCGCGCATCTCAGGCGCGTTCTTCGCCCAGGAGGAGGGCTCCGAGCTCCTCCGCCTGTCCCTGGAGCAGGCACAGGCGCGACCGCGCAAGCCCGACCTGCGCGTGCTGCCGCACCCGGCGGAGAAGGAGAAACCGGTCGTGTGGCCGGCCCCCAAGCCGCCGCCGGAAGCGACCCCTGACCGCGTCGGCGAACTGGTTACGCGCGGGTTCAAGCCGGCCGGGGAAGGTGTCTGGCGCAGCCCGCGGGGCGTGATCGTGCGCATGCGCAAACACGGCAAGGAATGGAGCTTCGCCGAGCTCGTCTACGAGGGCTCCGTGGTGGCGACACGCGTTGAGGGCGGCGTTCGCATCCGGGCTGCGGACGTGGAAGTCGCACCGGCGGACGACGGATACGAAGTCCAGATAAAGAAAAGGGCCGGGCAGTAGCCCGGCCCTCGACGGACGCTCGCTGTCAGCTCGCCTTGCTGGCGAAGTCGTTGGTGTACGTCTCGCTCAGGTTGGCTGACTTGCCCTTGTACTTGGAAACGTAGGTCGACTCGATCTTCTGCACCGTTTCTGGACCGCCCGTCGGCATCTTGCAGTCGGTACCGAAGATCTGCAGCTGGTTCTGCAGCGCCTGGATGTAGAGGTCGCGTGTCGGCTTGAGGTAGTCGGCGGGCATCTTGTCCGCGATCTCCGCCGCGCTGTGCGACTTCATCCACTTCAACGTCTTGACGTAAGCGTTGACCAGCCGCTGCGCAGTGTCCTTGTTGCCGTTGACCCAGCTGTTCTGCGCAAAGATGCCAATGAATGGGTAGTCGCCGCCGAGCGCTTTGCGGGTGTCGGCGGGCGTCAGCAGGCTGATCAGGATCTTGCCCTTGCCGCTCGTCGTAAGACGTGTGATCGTCGGCTCCGTCGTCATGCCCGCGACGATCTTCTTCTGGTCGATGGCGGCGATGAACGTGTCGCCCGCTCCGACCGGGATGTAGTGAGCGCTGGTGGGGTCTACCCCCGCGACCCCCAGCAGTGCCTGGCTGAGCACGTGGGTGCCGGAACCGAGGTCGGTGACGCCGAGGTTCTTGCCGGCAAGGTCCCTCGGACCCGAGATGTTGGTCTGCGAGGCGTCGACGACCTCAGCTTCGCCGGGTGCGATGCCGAACTGGCAGATGGTTTCGATCTTCTTACCGAGGGTGTTGAGTTCCCACGGATGCGAGTACGCGCCCGAGCCGGCGTCCACGTTGCCGGCTATCACCTCGTCCTCGGACGCCTGGCCGGACCCTTCGTCGATCAACGTCACATCGAGGTGCTGTTCCCTGAAGTAGCCGAGCGCCTCGGTCAGCTTGTTCGGCAGATAGATCTGCTTGCTCAGGCCGCCGACCATTAGCTTGAGCGACACGGTTTGCACGGTCGTGCCGCTGCCACCTCCCGAGCTGCCACAGGCAGTGACCACGATCACTGCCGCAATCGCCGCCAGGACTCGCTTGCCACCAAATCGCATACGGATTTCCTCCTTCAGATCTTTACCTCGGTGGCGACGGGCGGCCGCCACGTGATGAGGCGGTTCTCGAGCGCTGTGATCAACGTCTCTGCCACCAGCGCCATGGCAGCGAGCAGAGCCATGCCGGCGAACACGCCGGCGGTATCGAAAAGGTTCTTGGACGAGTAGATGAGCTCGCCCACTCCCTGAGTCGCGCCGAACAGCTCGCCGACGACAGCGCCCACCAGGGCGAGTCCGAAGCTCGTATGCAGGCTGGCGATGATCCAGGACAGCGCCGAAGGCACGATGATCTCGCTGGTCAGCTGGCGGTTGTTCGCGCCGAGGATGCGAGCGTTCGCGACCAGGTTGCGATCAACCTCTCGCACGCCCTGGAATGCGTTGAAGAAGACGACGAAAAAGACGAGCACGGACGCCGTCGCGATCTTGGACTTGATGTCGAGGCCCAGCGAGATCGCAAACAGCGCCCCCACGACCACGCGCGGGATCGCGTTTGCTCCCTTGATGTAGGGACTCAGGACATCGGAAAGCAGGCGGTTGCGTCCAAGCACGACGCCAAAAACAACTCCGAGGATGGAGCCCACCACGAAGCCGCCGACTGTCTCTTCCATGGTGACGAGGACCTGCTGCCCCAGCGGTCCAAGCTCGGTTCCATCTTTGATCCAGTGCCACAGGGTTTGTGCGATGTCGCTCGGCTGCGACCAGAAGAACTTGTCGATGAGGCCGAGGTGCCCCACCCGCAGCTCCCAGTCGTGCCCGGTGGGAAAACGCGCGGCGAGCTCCCAGCCGCCGAGGATGATCACCGCGACGGCGAGGCGCAGGGCGTTGACGTTGAGGCGATAGCGCTGTCCCTGCCGCCGTCGTCTTGCCGCAAGGTCAACCGGGGGCCTGGCGGCCAGCGCGTCGCGAGCCCGCGGGAGCACCCTAAGCCGCGCCGCGTTTCTGACGTTCATAGCTCACCAGGACTTCGTCGCGAAGGTCGTTCCAGATCTCCTCGTAGATCTGCGAGAACTTGGGCTGAAAGCGGATCTCGGCCACGTTGCGCGGACGCGGCAGGTCCACCTTGTAGTTGCTCTTCACCGTGCCTGGGCCGGCCGTGATAACGAAGACGCGGTCACTGAGGGAAATCGCTTCCTCGAGGTCGTGTGTCACGAATACAACCGTCGTCCGGCTCCCTGACCACAAGCCGAGCAGCTCGTTCTCCATCAGGTTGCGGGTCTGCACGTCGAGCGCACTGAACGGCTCGTCCATGAGCAGGATCCGCGGCCCGTTGATCAGGCTCTGCGCCAACGCGACGCGCTTGCGCATTCCGCCCGACAGCTGGTAGGGATAGCGATCTTCGAAACCGGCGAGGCCAACGCGAGCGATCCATTCGCGGGCACGATCGCGGGCTTCGCGGGTCGAAACGCCGTGATAGCGAGGGCCGGCGGCGACGTTTTCGAGCACCGTCTTCCAGGGGAAGACGGCGTCTGACTGGAAGACATACCCGATGCCGTCGATGATTCCGTTCACCGGCCTGGCATCAACCTGCACCTCTCCGTCGCTCGCCGGCTCGAGGCCCGAGATCAAGGCAAGGGTGGTCGACTTGCCGCAGCCGGTCGGACCGACCACGGCGCAAAACTCACCGGACTCGACGGTCATGTTCAGGTCGCGCAGGGCGATGAAGACCGCACCGGACGGTGTCAGGAAACGCTTGGTGACACCACGGAGCTCTATGGCTGGAGTCATCTCCTCGCACTGTGCGGTGCGTCCGACCACCGTTCAAGGCATGAGGTCGTTGTGGCCTTTTTGGTCGTTTTGGTCAACGGCCGGCCGCCGTTGTTGGGACTAGGATCACAAAAGAAGCCTTGAAAAGCCGGCTGCCGCTCGCCTACCAGATCCTCGTCTTCCAGGTCGGGATCATCTTGCTGTCCGCCCTGATCGGCGCCGCCGCCGCCGTGTGGCAGGCCAGCCAGGAACTGGACCGGCAGTCGGAGCAGCGCTCGCTCGCCATCGCCGAGTCGGTCGCCGTCAGCGATTCCATACAGCAGGCGTTGCTCGCGAACGATCCCGACGGCACGATCCAGCGCACAGCCGAGACGATCCGGCACTCGACCGGCGCGAGCTATGTGGTCGTGACGGATGCAAGAGGCATCCGTTACTCACACCCGAACCCGGTGCTCATCGGCAAACCGGTCGACGAGGATCCCTCGTCGGTGCTGGCCGGCCACACATGGGTCGGCGTCCAGCGAGGGACCTTGGGCGTATCGGCGCGAGGCAAAGCGCCGATCTTCAACCAGGGTCACGTCATTGGCATGGTCTCAGTCGGATTCCTCGAGCCGCCGCTGGGCCAGCGCGTGCTCGGCGAGCTGCCCGGTTTCGCGACGACCCTCTTGCCGTCGCTTGCGATCGGAGTCATCGCCTCGTGGCTGCTCGCCTGGCGTTTGAAGCGGCAGACCTTCGGCCTCGAGCCTTATGAGATAGCCGGCTTGCTGGAGGAGCGCGAAGCGAGCCTGCAGAACATCCACGAAGGCGCGATCGCGACCGACCGCGACGGCACCATCACGCTTGCCAACGAGGAGGCGAGACGCCTGCTATCGCTTCCCGCCGACTGCGTCGGCCGCAAAGTCACGCAGGTGCTGCCTCAAGGCCGGCTGCTGAAGTTTCTCTCGGGCGGCTTGAAAGACGAGGACGAAGTGTTGCTCGCGGGCGAGCGGGTGTTGATCGCAAGCCGGCGCGCGATCCTTTTGCGCGGGCGCGAGATCGGCCATGTGGCCACGCTGCGGGACACCAGGGAGCTCACCGGCCTGGCGCGCGGCCTGGGCGTCGACAGCCTGACCGACGCGCTGCGTGCGCAGGCGCACGAGCATGCAAACCGCCTGCACACGATCGCGGGCTTGATGCAGGTCGGCCGGATCGAAGAAGCGATGAAGCTCATCGCCCAGACCTCCGGTCTGCATCAGGAGCTGACCGAGTCGCTGCTCGAACGGGTCGGCGATCCAGTGCTGGGCGCGCTGCTGCTCGCCAAAGCCGCGATCGCGTTCGAGCGAGGCGTGGAGCTTCGCGTCAGCGACGACACAGTGATGACGGGCAGCGCGCTCGACAGTGAGGACTTGATCACGCTGCTTGGCAATCTGATCGACAACGCGCTCGACGCCGCAGCGACATCAACCGAGGAACGATGGGTGAGCGTGTCCGTCAACGAGCACGACGACGAGCTTGTGATCCGCGTGCACGACTCGGGGCCCGGGATCTCTGCTGGGGTTGACGGACAGATCTTCCAGGAGGGCTTCAGCACCAAGGCCGGACCGAACCGCAAGCGGCGCGGATTTGGCCTTGCCCTGGTGCGCCAGGTCGCGCGCCGAAACGGCGGCGAGGTAGGCGTCGCGAACGAAGGCGGCGCGAAGTTCACCGTCCGCATCCCGATCAAGGTGGCGGCAGGCCGGTGATTCGCACCCTAGTGGTGGACGACGACTACCGCGTTGCCGAGCTTCACTGCGCGTACGTGGAGCGAGTGCCGGGGTTTCAGGTCGCAGGCCGTGCGCACACCGGAAGCGACGCGCTTGCAGACGTGGAGCAGCTGCAGCCGGAGCTCGTGCTGCTCGACATCTACCTGCCCGACATGTCAGGCCTCGAGGTGCTGCAGCGCCTGCGCGAAGACGAAAAGACACCAGTCGACGTGATCGCGATCACTGCGGCGCGCGACGTGGACAGCCTTCGCGCGGCGATGCGCGGCGGCGTCGTGCATTACCTGATCAAGCCGTTTCTGTTTCCGACCTTCGAAGAGAAGCTGCTCTCGTACGCGGCGGCGCGCGACAGGATGCGCAAGCTGGCAAACGCCGAGCAGGGCGACGTCGATCGCATCTTCGGAGCTCTGCGCAGCAGGCATAAGGAGACCCTGCCGAAGGGACTATCCGACGCCACGCTGGAGCTCATCGTGCAAGCCCTGGCCGGCTTCCAGTCGGGGCTCCCGGCGGCCACGGTCGCCGAACAGGCAGGCGTGAGCCGCGTCACCGCGCGCCGCTACCTGGACCACCTGTGCCAGCTCGGACGCGCCGAGGTGACGATGCGCTACGGCACGCCGGGCCGGCCCGAGCATCGGTATCGACTCGTCCGGAGCGTGGTCGGGAGCTAGTCAAGACGGGCTCCGCTGGCGGCACCGCCTGGAGGCCAGACCCCCGACTCGAATTCACTGACGTATTCAGTGGGTCGAAACCCACTAAACACTAATTACCGCTGGAAGTCAAGCCTCATCAGGCGGAGACGGTTGGCTTCGCGCCCCCGGCGGGCAGAGTCACGATCTCGCCCCGGTTGGCCTTGAACTCGTAGAGGTCACTGTCGGCGCGGGCGAGCAGAGAGACGACGTCGTCGGAGCGGCGGAGCTCGGCCACCCCGACCGCGAAACGGATCCCCTGCCTGGCCGCTTCCAGCTGGATCTCGCCGATCTTGGCGCGCGCCTGCTTAGGGCTCATCTCGGGAAGGATGCAGACGAACTCGTCGCCTCCATAGCGCACCACGGCATCATCAGCCCGAAGACCTTCCTTGAGGGCGTGCGTCAGGCCGCGCAGAATCGCGTCACCGCTCTTCCGGCCTTCCTTGTCGTTTGCCTCGTCGAGCCCGTCGATGTCGATGAAGGCGATGGTCAGCGGCGAGTTGTGGCGGCGTGCGCGCGCTATCTCGCGCTCGGCGACGGAGATGCCGGCCGCCCGTCTCAGCACGCCCGTCAGTTCGTCGAAAGCAGACTTCTCTCGCAGGCCGAAGAGCGCTTTCGTGCTCATCGAGATCAGGTCCTTCGGCCTCAGGCCGAGGTCCGACGCCAGCAGCAACCTGACCTGGGCCTCGCGCAGGCGGCGCGCCTGCACGAACGTGCGCCCGAACAACAGGAGCCAGATTCCGAACAGGAGTGGAAGCACAGCCAGGGCGACTATCAGCGCGGCGTCCAGCGCAGACGAGACGTAGATGGCGGTGAAAGGGATGGGCACGCCGCGCTCTGGCTTGCTGTTCGAGCCGCCGGACGCGGTCGACGTGGCGCCGCCGCCCCGCGCACCGGCCCCACCTCCCGTCACTCCCTGGGCCGGACTGGAAGCCGCGCTGGGCAGGGTTCCGGGTGTGGCCAGGCTGGGGACCGACGGGGTCGCCAGCGCGCTCGGGAGCGATGGCGTCGGCAGCGCTGTCGGCAGCAATGTTGGAGCTGGCAGCGGGAGCGGCAGCGGCAGGGCGAGAAAGCTCGCCGTGACGACGCCAAGAACTGCCTGGAGCGGGCCTCGGAGGGCCGTCATCTCACATCCCCACCTTCATTATCAACGTCTGTCCGGCGGAAATCTCGTTCTTCAGCCGACAAACCATGTAAACGCGTTCTATCCTCATGGAGATGACCGGAGACATGGAACGTGCTCTTGGCGCGCTGAAGGACTTCACGCGCCGCGACATCCTCCTCCGCTTTTACGCCGACCGTAAGCCGCGGAGCGTAGAGGACGTCGCCCGGGAAGCGGGGGTCCATCGTTCGGTGGCCTTCGAGCACCTGGAACGCCTGGTCGCCCTCAGCTACCTCGAAGTCGCCCACCGCCGCGGCTTGCCCGGCAAGCCCGCCAAGATCTACAAGCTCACTGGCGGGCCCGTGCAGATCAGCCACCCGATGCGCCGCTACGACGTCGTGGCTGAGTCGCTGGGCCGCGCCTTCGACGAGCTAGGCGACGTCGGCAGTCACGCTGTTAGGCGAGCGGGACGGAACTTCGGGGAGTCGATCGCGCAACCTGGCGCGAAGACCGTGATGAAAGGGCTCGAGCCGATGCTGGAGATGGGCGCGGAATACGAGACGGAGCGGGGCGGCATCGTCGAGTGCACCAACTGCCTGTTTGCCGAGGTCTGTCGCCGCGCGCCGGTGATCTGCCGCTTCCACGCAGGCATCATCGAGGGCCTCCTTCTGCACACCGAGCTGAACGTCAGCGTAAAGGCGCTGGGGTTCCGGGACCCATACGGCTGCGCGTACATGGTTCAGGAGAACGTGCTCGCGCAAGACTTCGAGGAGCAGCGGGCAGCCGAGCGCTAGGCCGGCGGCAGAAACATCCCGGCGAGCACGCGCTCGCCCTCGCCTGACGCGGTGAGGGTCACGACTGGCCCCGAGACCTCGTAGTCGATCCACGCGCAGCATTCGCGCTCGAGGTCGATCAGCTGTAGGAGCGCGTCGGCGGCGCCAGGCTCGGCGCGAAGCCGAACCCCGCCGGGCACGCGCTGGCGATGGAGGAGCCCGCTGGCAAACAGCTTTCGCCACGCGGCCCCGCGATCTTTGAGATCAGCGGTGCCGAGCGTGCACATGATCCGCCGGGTATCGCTCATGCAAGCAATCAAGTCCACAGGCGTGGTTCGTATTCCCGACCTATGTTTGCCGCGTGAAACTGGTCGCAGAGTCGTTCGCGTGGCCTTTTCGCACGCGGGGGCGGTCCAGTTGGGCGCTGGGCCTGATCGCGGTCCTCCTTCTGCCCCTGCTGTTCATCCCATTGCTCGGGTACGCCGTCGCCGCGACGCGAGCCGCGGAGGACGATCCCTCGGCCGGACCGCCACCGTGGCACCTCGGCCTGAGACTACTGTCGGACGGAGTCTGGACCTCAATCGCCGTTCTTGTCATGGTCCTACCGTTCGCGCTGTTGCTCAACCCGCTCGCCGGCTTGTTGCGCAGCACATCGCTCCAGGAGCCTTACGCGCATGTGGTTGCGCTTTTCATCCTCGCCCTTCCGTGGGGAGTGGTCGCATTGCTGCACATGCCGCACGCAACTGCGCGGTTTGCCGCCGGCGGCCGACCGAGCGACCTCATCGATGTCCGCGCATCACTGCGCGGGGTGCGCCAGGACTTCGTGACCTGGAATGTGGCCGCCGCCGCGATCGTCACCGGTTGGGCCGTCGGGCTCGCGTGCGTCGGTTTGGTCTGCGTCGGAATCGTGCCCGGCATCTTCTACGCCATCCTTGTGAGCGCACATGCCTCCGCGACGCTCCACCACCCGGATTCGCGTCCACCCGCTGGGCGACACCGCGCTCCTCGCTGAGCTCGGCTCGCGTCTCGACACCGCTGTCAACACCCGCGCGATCGCCCTCGCTGCCGCGCTCAAGAAGAGGCGCGGCGTGCGCCAGGCGGTGGCGGGGGCGGCCAGCGTCACAGTGCAGTTCGACCCCGACCAGATCACGCACGACCTGCTCGCGGCGTCGATTCGCCGCCTCGCCACCAAGCGTCCACCGATGGAAGAACCTGGGCGCCTGCATCGCATCCCTGTCGTGTATGACGGGCCCGATCTCGAAGCCGTCGCGTCGGCGCTTCACCTCTCGTCGGAGCGGGTGAAGGACCTTCACTGCCGCCCGATCTACCGCGTGTTCCTCGTCGGTTTCGTGCCCGGATGGGCGTATCTAGGTCTGCTGCCGGATGAGCTCGTCCTGCCGCGGCGAGCAGTTCCTCGCACACAGCTGCCTGCCGGTTCGGTAGCCATCGCCGGCCAGATGACGGGCATCTATCCGCTGGCGACGCCCGGAGGATGGCACCTCATCGGGCGCACGTCGGTGAAGCTCTTCGTGCCGGATTCCGACCCGCCTGCCCTCTTTCGCGCGGGCGACCGGGTGAAGTTCTTTCCGATCAGAGAATGACCGCAGCGCTTCGGGTCAAGGACCGCCCTGGCCTGTTCACCACCATCCAGGACCTGGGCCGGCCGCATGCGATCACGTCTGGCGTGCCGCCTGGCGGCGCGATGGACCGGTTTGCACATTCGGCGGCGAATCTGATCGTCGGCAATGAGCGGGGCGCCGCCTCGCTCGAATGCACGCTCACGGGGCCTGCGCTTCTTGCCGAGAGCGACTGCGTGATCGCGATCACGGGGGCGGATTTCGACCCCCACCTGAACGGCGCGCCGGCTCCCATGTGGACGCCGATCGAGCTTCACGCCGGGGACCAGATGGCGTTCGGCGGCCGGCGAAGGGGCGCGCGCGCGTACATCGCGGTGGCCGGCGGAATCATCGGTGATCGCTGGCTCGGGTCGATGTCGACCTACGTGCTGGCCGGCCGGGGCGGGATGCACGGCCGGGCCCTGGTCGCGGGGGACCTGATCTCGTGCGGCGAACCCTATGGCTCGCCTGTCGCCGGCCGCCCCATCGCTCTGTCCCTTTACGACGGCCACACCCTGAAGGTCATCGACGGGCCGCACATCGATCGCCTTCCGCCTCCGGCTCGTGGATCACTCCTGAGCTCCGTCCTTCACGTCACCCCGAAATCGGACCGCATGGGCTACCGGCTCGAAGGCCCGTCACTGGAGACGGCCGGCGAAGAGCTGCTGTCCTTCGGCCTGGTCGCGGGGGCGGTGCAGCTGCCTCCCGGTGGGCAGCCGATCTTGCTTATGGCAGATCACCAGACCGCCGGCGGCTACCCCGTCGTAATAAACGTGGTCAGCGCCTCGATGCCGGTCGCGGCCCAGCTGGCGCCGGGCGACGAGCTGCGTTTCGAGTCGACGACGATCGCGGCCGCCCTCGAGGCACGCACTGCTCAGCGGGCGGCACTCGAATCCTTGACCAGCTGATTGATCCACTCGATGTGCTCGGCGTAATGGTCGTACGTGTTGCCGGCCACCCAGTCGACCACAGGCCGGTCGTCCGTCTCGCTGCGCGGGTCGCGCGGCTGGTAGTGGTTGTACGGAAGCTGCAGCTCGGCGTCGCTCATCCTGCCGAGCAAGTGCATGAGCGCCGCATGCGCATCCCGGAAATACGCCAGCGCCTGCTCCGGAGTCTTGTCACGGTGCAGCGCCCATACCGCATCGTTGAGGGCGTCAGTCTCCTCGTCGACACCCGGAACTCCCATCGCGGAGCGCCTGTCGCTGCCGTCCAGAAGGGCGAGGAGCGAGTGCTCCCACGCGCCGATGTGAACGAGGTGATCCTTGACCGCCCATCCGTCTGGCCCCGATATGGACAGCCCGTGCGGGCCGAGCGAATCGACGAGAGCGTTGAGCTCGGCCCAGCCCTTCTCGATTGGCGCGACGACGCTGTTCAACACTTCACTCCCCCCTGGCAATCCGCTTCGCCTCTTCGACCACGGCGTCGTAATCGGGCTGCGGCTTCTCGCGCGAGGTGATCCACGTCCACCGGATAACACCGTTCGAATCAATGATGAAGATCGTGCGGCGGGCCATCCCCGAGTAACCGGGAACGTCGTCGCGACGAACCCCATAGTCGGTCACCATCTTCCGCTCGAAATCTCCGATCAGGTCGAACGGGAGTCCGCCCAGCTCTTTGGCGAATGCCTGGTGCGAGAAGACCGAATCGACGCTGATGCCGTAGATGCCGACGCCGTTGGCAAGCGCGTCGTCGTTCCGTGACCGAAACTCGGTCAGCTCCATCCTTCAACCACCGGTGAAATCGAGGACGTAGAACAGGAAGACGAGGGCGCGGTACTTCTGGAGGGCGCTCTCCAGAGTCAGCTCCTCTCCGCTCGTGGTCGGCAGCTTGAACTCGGGGGCCTTGTCCCCCACCTGCAGCACGCGAAGAGTCTATTTCTTCCCTTGCCTACTGTTTCTCCAGGATGTACCACCCGGAGCGCGTCGCGCCGGTGATCGCGTAATCGTTCGCGAGTGATCCGCCCAGAGCGCGCCGCAGCGCGAGGCGCCACTCGTGCGCAAGCCGGGGCTTAGTGCTGCGGAGCCCGACAATGTCGTCAGGCACCTGACATATAAGGACGCGAGCCGTCGAGTCCTCCTGCACTGGCTCACCCTCGGGGCCGACGGAAAGGATCGCATCGCTCCCCCAATCGCGCAGCTTGTCGGCGTCTGGCTCGGCGAGTTCCCCGGCCGCGGCAGCCACCGCGCGATGCGAATCGAGTCGCCATCGAATCAGGAGGCGGTCGGACTCGTCGCCTGTGTTGATGCCGTCGCGCATCTCGCCATAAAAGTCGACCAGGTACTCCGGCGCTTCGGCTCCGAGCTTGGTCAGGTTGAAGTACGCGTTGCGCCGGACCAGGGGGTCAGTCGTCCATTCCATGACCTTCACGTCGCGCGCCAGGCACCAGCGGCGCTGGTGCTGCTTGAGGTCGAAACCAATGCCTCGCGCATCGCTGCCTGGCAGCACTCCCAGGATGTGGGAGTGCATGTGAAGCTCATGTGGCGGCGCTCCGCCGAGCCAGCCGACGAGTCCACCGATCATGCGGCCCTCCACGAACGCGCCGGCGAGGTAGTTGCCCGAGTGCGCGAGCGCCTTGAGGATGTCCGAGCTGATGGGCGGCTCGTCAACCGGCCGTCCCCAGACCACGGCGAACAGCTCCGCCATCCGGCGCACGTCGTCCAGCTCGCTCAGCTCTGCGATTTCGGCCTTCACGCGAAGCCCAGGCGCCCGCCTGTCATGAGCGAGGCACCCTGCACGACAAGCCAGCGGCCGGTCAGGCGCGCCGCGCCGACCAGCACGGGCGTGGACACCAGCTTCAGGGCGAGCGCGCCGGTCGCGCTCACCGGACGAGTGGTGCCGTCTCGATCCCGGCGTCGCGGAGCGCCGCGCGCACGGCGGCCGCCAACTGGCCGGCGCCTTTCGTGTCGCCGTGAACGCAGATCGTGTCGTACCGCCCTGACCGCGCGAGCGCCACCGCCTGCTCAGCGGCCACGGGAGCGGTGAGAATCGCGCCTGCCTGGCCGCGCGGAGCAAGGCTGCCATCGGGCAGCATCAGGCGGTCGGCGAAGCCTTCCCGGTAGGCGGGGATGCCGGCCCGACCGGCCGCCGCCTCGATCTCGAACCCCGGCTGGCCCACCACTCCGACGCCATGGGCGCTGGCGACTCGCGCGAGAGCATCAGCCGCGCCGGGATCGCGCTGACAGCGGTGATAGAGAGCTCCATGCGGCTTGACATAAGCGATGGGAACGACGGCCGCGAGCCCGGCGATCTGGAAGGCGATCAGCGCCTCGATCTCGTCGGGACCGATCGACCTGTCGACGCGACCGAAACCTGCGCGGTCGTCATAGCCGGGGTGCCCGCCAACCTCGATCCCCAGCTTGCGACACCGCCACGCGGTCGCGATCGTGATCGACGCCGACCCCGCGTGGACGGCGCACGCAACGTTCGCGCTGTCGACACTCGCGAGGATCGCCTCGTCCTCATCGGCTCCCTCGCCGATGTCGGCGTTGACGTTCATTAGCAACCTGGACTTGCTGACCAGATCGTCACCGGTGAGGCCAGGTTCAATGGCCGGTGTGGCCGTGCAGCAGTTCGGTCGCATGCTCCAGGACGGGCAGCACCGCTTCAAGAGATTCAGTCGCACCCTTCATGCTGCCGGGCACGTTGAGGATCAGCGAATGGCCGCGCACGCCGGCGATGCCACGCGAGAGAGCCGCCATGGGTGTGCTTCCCGAGCCGGTGCGCCGCATCAACTCTCCGATGCCGGGCACCTCGTAGTCGATCAGCATGGCCGTCGCCTGCGGCGTGACGTCGCGCGGCCCGAGGCCTGTTCCGCCGGTGGTCACGATCAGGTCGGCCCCGGCCACGACCGCGGCGACGATCGCATCGCAAATTCGTTCCTGCTTGTCGGGCACGACCTCTGGCCCGGAGACATCGAAGCTCGCGTTGACGAGCAGGTTCTGCAGCGCCGGCCCGCTCACATCGTCACGTGTCCCTGCCGAGACTCCGTCGCTGACTGTGATCACGTGTGCCCGGCGAGTCACTCCCGCTTCCATGTCCCTGAGCGGCCGCCCGATTTCTCGAGCAGACGGACCGCTTCGATGTAGACGCCGCGCTCGACGCTTTTAGTCATGTCGATCAGCGTGAGACCCGCGACCGCGGCGGCCGTCAGGGCTTCCATCTCGACTCCGGTCTGGCCCACGACCCGAGCCCTGGTGAGCACGCGTATGCCGCCGTCCACGAACTCGAAATCGACCGTGACGCTTGTCAGGGGCAGGGGATGAGCCAGCGGAATCAGCTCCGGCGTGCGCTTTGCGGCCATGATCCCGGCCACGCGGGCGACCTGTAGAGCGTCGCCTTTTGCAGTTCCCCCACGAACCGCGCGCACTGTCTCCGGCGACATGCGCACGAAGCATTCGGCGGTCGCTTCCCGCACAGTGGCGAGCTTGTCCGCGACGTCGACCATGCGCGCTGCACCCTTGTCGTCGAGGTGCGTTAGGCGCTTCGCCATGGAGCATCAGGATATGCGCATGCCCCGCACAGACGGTGTGCTGTTCGATTACGGCCGCACGCTGGTCACGTTCACCTACCCGACGCGGGAGCTGCTTCAGGTCCTCCATGACTTCCGGCCGCGTATCGAGGCGGCTCTCGGAGTTCCGGCGCCTGAGGCCGAGACCATCCTCCACGAGGTACTGATGCCGCTCGAGGAGTACATCGACACCATGAGCGAGGACGAGGTCGACTACATGAACGTCTATCGCGACACGTGGCAGCGGGCGGGCATGAAGCTGCCCGACAGGCTCCTGCACGAGATCCTCGACGCCGAGCAGCAGTGCTGGGACCGCGCGGTGGAGATCGACCCCGATGCGTTCGAGGTGCTGGGTTCGATAGGCGCGCGCGGGATCATGCGTGGCGTGTGCTCGAACGCGCCCTTTCCGCCGGCGATGATGCGGCGCCAGGTAGAGCGCAACGGCATCGCCACCCGCGTCGACGCGGTCGTTTTCTCGAGCGAGGTCGGCCGTCGCAAGCCGGCACCGGAGCTGTACCAGGCCGCGCTCGACGCCATCGGCACCCGGCCGCAGCGCACCCTGTTCGTCGGCGACCGTGTGCGTGAGGATTACGAGGGCCCGCGCGCGATCGGCATGCGTGCGGTGATCGTCATCGCACACGCCGAGGACGAGCCGCGCAACGGAGTACCGACGATCGCTACGCTCGCCGAGCTTCCAGCGCTGCTGTGAAGGAGCCCCAGAACGAGCCCAAGAAGAGACCGGGCTTTTTCTGGCTTCTGTTCTACGGCCGCCCACGGCGCGGCTTTCCATGGCTGCTGGGATACGTCCTGGCAGCGGTCCTGGCGTTTTCGGTCGTCTTCGCGATCCCAGGAGCCGCGGATGCCGCGCGAGCAATCGCACCCTGGTTGCTCCTCTTGGCGATGGGTTTCGCGCTTGCGTTTGCGGTTTTTGCCGTGGTGAGGCCGCGCCGCCGGCCCTGAGCCGCCCGCGCCGCGATCAAGACTGCCGCCGCCCCCGCACCGACTCCGTTGTCGATGTTGACGACGACCAGGCCGGTCGAGCACGACTGGAGCATCGTCGTCAGCGCCGCCTCGCCCGCGCCTCCGCGTCCATAGCCGGTCGATACCGGTAGGCCGATCACCGGAATGTCGATCAAACCCGCAACCAGCCCGGGCAGCACGCCGTCCATCCCCGCCGCGACGACAAGGGCGTCAGCGCCCCATTCGAGCACCGCCGCCAGCGGACCGACGAACCGGTGCAGGCCTGCGACTCCGAGGTCCGCATCTAGCCGCGACTCGATTCCGCACGCCTCGACCACCATGCGCGCCTCGTCGGCGACCGGGATGTCGGAGGTGCCGGCGGTGAGGATGGCGACCCTGGCACCGACGAGTTCAGCTGAGAACCCCTCGCGCAGCACGCGCGCCGAGGCGTGATAGGGGATGACGCTCATTCCTGCCCCATCGGCCGCTTCTCGGAGCGCCGACTCATGCGCCTCGGTCAAGCGGCTGGCCAGCCCCTGCCCGTGACGGTCGGCCATGGCGAGCACCAGGCGCGAGGTCTCGCGGGGTGACTTGCCGGCAGCCAGGATCACTTCTGGAATGCCGCGGCGAAGGTACCGCCCCAGATCGAGGCGCGCCCGCCCGCCGAGCTCGTCCAGCTGCATTCGCCGCAGCTCGGCGATGGCTTGGTCCTCACTAAGCTCGCCGGCGACCAGCCGACGCAGCAGGTCTCTCAAAGCCCGAGCAGCACTTCGCGCATGCGCTGCCAGTGCGTCCCGGCCCAGTAGATCCGGCCGCAGTCGGGGCACTCGGAATAACGCGACTGCGTGCGCCGGACGTAGGGCGGCACGCGCTCGGCGACCACCGCAGGCACGCGCGCCTGGAGCTCGGAGTTGCACTCGATGCACCGCGTCAACGCTTCCTTGAGCTCCAGCCCGAGCTCGGCGAAGACCTGGCGCAGCTGCTCGGTCACTTCGTCGTCGCGGATCAGGATTGCGCGCACGACTCCGGTCTGGATCACGCGCCGCTTGGTCAGATCTCGGTCGCGGGTGAGCAGCACCCGGTTCTCGGCCGCGGCCTCGCGAACGAGCTCAGAATCATCGATCCGCGCGTGGTACGCCGCGTCGTAGCCGAGCGCGCGCAGCCATCGCGCGAGCCGCCCGACGTTGCAGTCGGCGAGAAATCGGGGCCTCAACGAAGCAATCTTAGAATCGGGCTCCAGTGACGACCTTCGATGAGTTGATGGCGAAGCTGCGAACTGAGGCGAGTGGCTGCTATTCGTGGTCGAACGGACCTGGCGATCGCTACGCGCCGCACAGCCACAACTACGAGAAGGTCCTTTACTGCGTCGAGGGCTCCATCACGTTCGTGCTCGAGAACGAAGGCCGGCTCCTGGAGCTGAAGCCCGGAGAGCGCATGGTGCTGGCCGCGGCGACCATGCACTCCGCGGTGGTAGGGCCGTCCGGATGCACGTGCATCGAGGGTCACCGCTGACTTCGTCTGACCGAGCGTCGCGGCGTAATATGGGTCGCTGCGATGAGCATCATCGAGTTCATCCGCGACCGGGCCCGTTTCTACAACTGCCCGGTCTGTGGGCGGAGCCTCAAAGGCTGCGACGTCCAGGTCCTCAGTCACGAAGACGAGAGCTTCCGGCTGCAGGTCACGTGCGCCCAGTGCCAGGTGACGTTTATCGTCGTGCTCGCGATCGCCGGTGGAGCGCTGACCGAGATCGAGGCCGAGGCGGAATCGGCGACTGACCCCGCCGGGTCGGTTGCTGAGCCCATCAGCGTCGACGAGATCCTCGACCTCCACCTGTACTTGAAGAGCTTCCAGGGCACCCTCACGGAGCTGATCCACCAACCCGATCCGAGCCGGGGTTAACCTGCGCCGGATATATCTGGACGACGCCGGCTCGGCGCCGGTCCTGCCCGAAGTCCTGAATGCGCTGCGCACCGGCGTGGAGGGCAACCCGTCGAGCCCGCACACGGAAGGCCGGGACGCTCGACGCGCGCTTGACCAGGCGCGCGACGCTTGCGCCGCCGTCCTCGGGGCGAAGCGCACGGAGATCACGTTCGTGTCCTCCGGCACCGAGGCGATCAACCTTGCACTGTTCGGAGCCACGCGAACCGGACGGATCGTGACCTGGGCCGCGGAGCATCAAGCGGTCCTCGCCGCGGCTCGGCGCCTGCAGACGCTTGGGCGCGATGTGCTCATCGCGCGAGTGGACGCAAGCGCGCGGGTGGACGTGGACGCGGTCACGCCCGGCACGGCGCTGGTCTCGGTCGGGCTTGCCAACAACGAGGTGGGCACCGTCCAGCCGGTGGCGGACGTCATCCAGCGAGCGCACGACGTGGGAGCGCTCGTGCACGTCGATGCGTGCGCGGGCCCGCAGTGGGTTCCGATTCCTGCGGGCGCCGACCTCATCTCATTCAGCGGCCACAAGTTGGGCGCCGGCCGCGGAGGTCTCCTCCTGGTGCGCGACGGCGTCAGAATCGAGCCGCTGCTTTTCGGTGGCCCGCAAGAGTACGGCCGGCGTGCGGGTAACGAGGACGTCGTGTCCGCCGTGGCGATCGCCGCAGCGCTGAATGCTGTGTCGTCGCCCCGTCGAGAGGCTCACGCGCGCACCGCGGCCCGTCAGAGCGCGGCGCTACGAGTGGCTCTCCTCGAGCTCGGGGCGACGTTGACCGGCGCAGAGCCCCGACTGCCCAACTTCGCCAGCGGCGCGTTCGTCGACCGGCGCGGCGAGGACATGCTGCTCGCCCTCGACCTTGCGGGCGTCGCTGTGTCTAGCGGTTCGGCGTGTGCGTCGGGATCGCTCGATCCGTCGCACGTCCTGCTCGCGACGGGCCTGAGCCTCGAGCAGGCGCTAGGCAGCCTGCGCCTGACCACCACATACGAGACTACCGACGAAGACGTTGCGCGCGCCTCTGAAATCCTGCGCACCGTGCTCGGCCGAGTCCCCACCCGTGGCTAGCGTCGAGGAAGAGCTCGCCGAGCGCCTCGCCCGCGGCGAGGAGGTAGTGCTGGCGACCGTGATCAAGCTCGATGGCGAGCCACCCTCGCAACCTGGCGCCAAGCTCCTGATGACTCGGGGCGCGCCGGTCGCGGGCACTCTCGGATGCAGCGAGTTCGACTCCGCGGCGATTGCCGACTCGGCCACCATCGCCGAGGCTGGCGCGCCTCAGCTGCGCACCTACCGCCACGACCTCGGCTCGATCCAGGTTTACCTGGAGCCGTACAAAAAGATGCCGACGCTGGTCGTTTTCGCCGCCACGCCGGTGGCGCGGGCCCTCGTGCGCTGGGCGCCCGAGCTCGGTTTCCGCCCGCTGCTCGCGGAGGCGGCCGCGGACCTGCCGGCGTCGCTTGCGGGCGACGTGTACGTCATTCACACCAACCACGACGCCGAAGATCTGGTGCCGGCCCTCGAGGCGGTGCTGCCGCGCAACCCGCGCTTCATCGGCCTTGTCGGCAGCCGGCGGCACACCGGTCATCACCTCGAGGCGCTCCGCGCCAAGGGGGTGCCGGACAGCGTGATCGCGCGCATCCAGAGCCCGGTCGGGCTCGACATCGGGGCGCGGACGGCGCAGGAGATCGCCCTCTCGATCCTCGCGGGGCTGGTCGCCGTCCGGCATGGCGCGCATGGAGGCTGGAAACAGACAGCCCACACCTGACGGACGCTTAACACGAACTGAGATCGAACCGCGCCACCCCATAATCACGTGCCGTGTCGATCGCGGCCGGGACGAGGCTGGGGCAGTACGAGGTTCAGGACTTCATCGGGCAGGGGGCCATGGGCCTGGTCTATCGCGCGTACCACCCGGACCTGGAGCGAACCGGCGCCGTGAAGGTTTTGCAGGCGATCACACCCGACCCTGACGCCGTCGCACGCTTCCGCCACGAGGCGCAGGCCATCGCGCAGCTGCGGCATCCGAACATCGTCAACGTCTACGACTTCGGCACGTTCGACGGAACGCCGTACATGATCGTCGAGTACATCCCCGGAGGCAGTCTGGCGGCGAGGATGGCGGACACCCGCCTCGACCGCGCCACCATGCTGAAGTACCTGCGCGGCATTGCCGCGGGACTCGACTACGCGCACCGTCACGGCGTCGTGCACCGGGACGTCAAGCCGGCAAACGTGCTGCTGACAGCCGAGGACACGCCGGTTCTCGCCGACTTCGGGCTGGCCAAGCTGCTCCAGGGCTCGTCCTTGAAGTCCATGACCGGAGTCACCACCGGCACGCCCGCGTACATGGCTCCGGAGCAGGTGACAGGACACCAGGTCGGGCCGGCGGCCGATCGCTATTCGCTGGCCACCATCGCGTATGAGATGCTCACCGGCCTCATCCCTTTCGACGGCGAGGCGCTGATGGAATTGCTATACGCGCAGGTCCACCGCGAGCCGCCGCCACCCAGCTCGCGTGAGCCGTCCCTGAGCTCCTCGATCGACGCAGTCGTCATGCGTGGTCTGGCCAAGGACCCCGAAGCGCGTTGGGAGTCGTGCGCCGCTTTCGTCGACGCGCTGGCCGCGGCGCTCGAAGGCCGGACGACCCCGGTGGTAGAGCGGACCGTCGTCATGGCGCCACGGCTCGCGTCGACCGTACCGATGACGCACGACGAGGTCGCCAGGCGGGTGGCCGCATACACGATGGAGGCGCCCGGCCGTGTGGCTCAACCTCCTCCGACTCCGGCACCCATACCGGCGCGCCGGCCCCACAATTCGCGCAAGCGCCTGATCGCCGCGATGGCGTCGGTAGCAGTCTTGATCGTGCTGCTCGGCACCTGCGGGCTGGTCGCACTTTCCCAGCCGACGCTGACGTTGTCCAGCGTCACGGTCGCGCCCGGCGAAGACGTCGTCATCATCGCGACGCGCGTCCCCGCCAATACCAACGGTCAGATCGAGCTGTACAGCGCCGTGCACACCTTCCCGTTCCGTGCCGACGGCAGCGGCAAGGTCGCGATCGGGATCACGGTCCCACGCGACATCGGCCTAGGGGACCACCTCGTGAAGCTCTGCTACAGCGGCTCGTGTCACGCCCAGCAGACACTGCATGTCGCGGCGCGCTCGGCGCTCGCCACGCCCTCGGCATATCCGAGCGCCTCTTCCACGGCCACGTCCCACCCGCCAAGCCCGAGCCCAACCGCAACTCCGGCGATGTCGGTCCTGAAGTACTACGTCAAGCCCGGAGACACCGAGACCGTTGGTGGCCTCCGCGTTCCGGGGTCGACCGTCGTCATCTATTTCGTGCAGGGCAAGACCGAGGTTCAGCTCGGCACGGCGCCGGTATCCGGGGGTCAGTTCACGACGACGGTGAGGATTCCCTCGAGCGCATCCACAGGGCCGGCCGCGATCCGGGCGTGCTACACGGGGGGCTGCGCCTACGCGACGATCAGCGTCAGCTAGCGCCAGTTCTGGTCGTCGCCTGTTAATTGTGTCCCGGTTCCGTTAAGCGTCACGACCTCCGCAAAAGTCCCGCGCGCACGCAATGAATCAACGTTCGGTTAAGAGCACCTGAGCCAGACAAAGCGGCCCGCATAATCAAGGGCTCTTGTCGATCGCGCCGGGAACGAGGTTGGGGCAGTACCAGGTCCAGGATTTCATTGGCCAGGGAGCCATGGGCCTGGTTTACCGCGCCTACCATCCCGACCTCGAGCGGACCGGCGCAGTGAAAGTCATGCAGGCCATCACTCCCGACGCTGAGACCGTGGCCAGATTCCGCCATGAGGCGCAGGCGATCGCGAAGTTGCGCCACCCCAACATCGTCGACGTCTATGACTTCGGCGAGTTCCAGGGAACGCCATACATGATCGTCGAGTACGTGCCGGGTGGCAGCCTGGCGGAGCGAATGGCGCACGGCGCGCTGAATCGATACGCGGCGCTCAAATACCTGCGCGGGATCGCGGCGGGACTCGATTACGCGCACGCGCACGGCATTGTGCATCGCGACGTAAAGCCGGCCAACGTCCTGCTCACCACCGAGGACACGCCCGTCCTCGCCGACTTCGGTCTGGCCAAACTGCTGCAGGGCTCTTCTCTCAAGTCGATGACAGGCGTCACGACCGGAACGCCGGCATACATGGCGCCCGAGCAGGTGGCGGGCCGTCAGGTCGGGCCCGCTGCGGACCGCTACTCGCTGGCGACGATCGCGTACGAGATGCTCACCGGAGTCATACCTTTCGACGGCGAGGCCTTGATGGAGCTGCTGTACGCGCAGGTCCATCGCGAGCCGATGCCGCCGAGCGCGCGCTACCCAGACCTCGGACCCAAGGTCGACGCGGTCATCATGCGGGGACTCGCAAAGGACCCAGCCGCCCGGTGGGAATCCTGCGCCGCCTTCGTCGACGCGCTGACGACTGCGCTAGGCGAGCCACTGCCCGCGGCCGCGCCGGCGCCGGCCTCGGCAAAGACCATGGTCATGGCACCGCCGATGCCTTCGACGGTCCCCTTCGTGGCCGCGGCTGCCATCGCCGATCGAGGAGTGGCACGGCCGCGACAACCGGCCACGGTCGCGGTGGCGTTCCCGTCTCCGCCGGAGGCTCCCGCGACGCTCGTTGTGGCATCCCCCGTGACACCCAGGCTCCGCGTCACCCGGCGACGGACGGCGATCGGGCTGGCCGCAGTGCTGATCCTTCTACTCGTGATGGGCGTTTGCGCGGTCGCTGGGCAGGCGACGACGCTATTCCTGAGCCCGAGCACCACCGCCCCAGGGGACATCGTCGACGTGATCGCGGATCATGTCCCGGCCCACCAGGCAGGCTTGATCGAGCTGCACAGCGTCGTGCACACGTATCCGTTTCGAGCCAACGCGAACGGCGGCGTGAACGTCTACGTGACCGTGCCCCGAGACATCGTGACCGGCGACCACACCGTGAGGATCTGCTGGAGCGACACGTGCCATGCCTCGGCCACGCTGCGCGTGGTCTTGCCGGTTGCCCTGGCGTCCCCTTCGTCCCAACCGGCTCCAGGCGCGAGCCCGACTTCGGGTGTCTCACCCAGCCCAGGCTCGACTCCCATCACGAGATCGTCGCCCACCCCAGCGTCGACACCACGCCCGACCTCGACCCCGCAAGCGACGCCGCCGCCGCCTAGCCCGACGCCAACCCCGCCGCCTGACCCCTGCCCAACGTCAACCTCTGCGCCTTACATCACGACATCCGGCGGCTCAGCTCTTGTGCCGCCAGTGACGGTCAACGGCAACAATTTCACGCCGAACAAATCGGTGAGGGTGGACTTCTACTTCCCGAGCACGGCCAAAACGCCCGAGATCACGAAGTACGCGACGGTGGTGTGCAACGGTGCTTTCACAACGCAGTTCACCCCGAACACGCTGGACATTGGTACCGGTCTGGTGGTCTCAACTGACGCGGTCGGCCGCAGCGCCAGCAAGACGGTGAACGTCTCCTAGAAGACTTCCGCGGCGAGCAGGTCGTCCAGCGTTTCGCGGCGGCGCATCACACGAGCCTCGCCCTCGCGCACCATCAGTACTTCCGGTCGCGGCATCCCGTTGTAGTTGCTCGCCATGGCCAGGCAGTACGCGCCCGCCGCCGGGACTGCGATCACATCGCCCGGTTGGAGCCTGGGCATAGCGACGTCCATGATCAGGATGTCGGTCGACTCGCAGTATTTGCCGGCGATGGTCACCTTGCCATCCGTCGCACGGTCGGGGCCTGACGCAAGGAAGGCTTCGTACCGCGCGCCGTACAGCTTGGGCCGGATGTTGTCGCCCATTCCGCCATCGACCGCGACGTAGCGGCGCACGCCCGGTATGTCCTTTATCGAACCGACCGTGTACAGAGCCATGCCCGCGGGTCCCGCGATCGAACGGCCTGGCTCCACGACCAGCTCCGGCACATTCAGATCCCGACGCGCGCAGCCGGTCACCAGCGCGTGCCGAACCGTCTCGACGAAATGGCGCGGCGTGGGCGGGTCGTCATTGTGTGTATACGCGGTGCCCAAGCCGCCGCCGGCGCCGAGCTTGCGCGGCTCGAATCCGAGTCCGTCCCGCAGCTCCACCAGCAGGCCGAGCATGATCTCCATCGCGTCTTCGTAGGCGCGCAGGGCGAAGATCTGCGAACCGATGTGCGAGTGGAGCCCCACAAGCTCGAGCTTGGGATGCTTCAGCGCTGTTTCCACCGCGCGACGCGCCGCCCCCGATTCAATTGAGAAACCGAACTTCGAGTCGAGCTGTCCGGTCGAGATGTGGTCGTGAGTGTCCGGCTTCACCCCCGGCGACAGCCGCAGCATGACCGGCGTGCGCGATCCGTCGGGCACGACATCGCGGAGGAGATCGAACTCGTGCTCACCGTCGATGACGATGGTCGCGCCGGCGCGGTGCGCGGCCTCGAGGTCGGCGACGCTCTTGTTGTTGCCGAGGAAGTGGAGGCGCTCCCGCGGAAAGCCCGACTTCAACGCCAGGTGGAGCTCGCCCTCCGAAACGACGTCGAGGCCCAGTCCTTCGTCCGCGATCACGCGTAGGAACTGCGGTGAGGCGAAGGCCTTGGCCGAGTACAGGACCTGGCCCGCGCCGCCCATAGCCGCCATGTATTCCGACGCGCGCTGGCGAACCGTCGCTTCGTCGTAGACGTACAGCGGCGTTCCATGCCGGCTGGCCAGCTCGACCAGGTCACAGCCGCCCACCTCCATGTGGCCGGCAGCGTTGACCCGGTACGTGACCGGGAGAAGCAACCTAGATCGCTAGTTCGGAGATCCGCAGGAGCAAGCGCCGCCGCAGCTGCAACCACCGCCGCTCGACTCGCTGGAGAAGTCGGAGAACGACGATGTGTCGCCGCCGCTGGCGAAGGCGAAGCTCGAGACTAGGACCCGCGTCTTGGTCGACTCGCACGCTGGGCACACCTGCGCGCTGTCGCGCTCGGCGAACCGGGTCAGAACTTCGAACTTCTCGGCGCAGCTCTCGCACCGATACTCGTAGATGGGCATCCCAGTGAACGATTCTAAGTTGTCTTTACTCGCGCGGTTGATCTCGGAATGGCCCGGACTGATCGGGGAACCTGCCGAGGACCTCGTCGAGGATTCGCTCGTCCTGCTCGATCACCTCGGCGACGCCCACCGAGTCGTCGACGTCGGGTCCGGAGGGGGATTGCCTGGCCTGCCACTGAAGCTCAGCCGCCGGGATCTGGCGGTGACGCTGGTCGAGGCAGACCAGGCGAAGGCGGCTTTCCTCGTCCAGGCCTGCGCCCGGCTCGATCTGCCAGACGTCGAGGTTGTGGCGCGGCGCGCCGAGGAGGTCGGCCATGAGGCTCGCTACCGCGAGGCATTCGATGTTGCCGTGGCGCGTGCCGTCGCGCCGATGCCGGTGCTGGTCGAGCTCTGCCTGCCGCTGGTTCGCGTCGGCGGGAGGCTGCTGGCTCAGAAGACAGAGCGGGAAGACCTGACCGCGGCCACCCATGCCATCGAGGTTCTCGGAGGATCGGTGGAGACGATCGCGCCCGCGCCGTCGCCCGCACGTCGCTCGGGCATTGTCGTGGTGGTGGCGAAAACACGCCCCACTCCCGCCTCGTATCCGCGCCGCCCAGGGGTCCCGAATCGCAAACCGCTCTGAAATAGGAACGGCGCGGGGCTCGAACCCGCGCCGTTACCGGACCGGGTGAAAGTTAGCTGAGGATCGGCGAGCCTCCAGCCTTGATCGTCTTGAGGTTGGTCAGGGCGAGCTGCTGCACCGCGGTCGGAAGCGACGCGTACTGCAGGTCCTGGCCATCCGTCTGACCCTTGGTCACAAGCCACTTGAACAGGTAGACGACGGCCTTGCCCTTTGCCGAATCGCTGTAAGAGGTATAGAGAATCGCCCAGCTGAAGGCTGCGATTGGATAGCACGTGTCGCATGCGGCGTTGGTGATCGAGAAGTCTGTGGGGCTAACGCCGGGCTTGGTCGCGGCGGCCGCGGTCGCCCCTTCGACACTGGCCTGCACAAACTTGCCGTTCGCGTTCTTTAATGCGGCTTGCTTCATTCCGGTCTGGATCACGTAGGCGAGCTCGACGTAACCGATCGCTCCGTTGGTCGAGCTGATCGCCTGGGCGACGGCCTGGTTGCCGCTTGCGCCGGTGCCAGTCGGCCAGCTGATCGACTTGGCCGGGCTACCGGTTTTCGACTTCCAGTCCGGTGAGATCTTGGCCAGGTAGTCGGTGAAGTGATACGTGGTGCCGCTGCCGTCGGAGCGGTGCACGACCGTGATGGTTTTGTTCGGGAACGTGGTGCCCGAGTTGAGCGCGGCGATCTTCGCGTCGTTCCAGTTCTTGATGTTGCCCAGGAAGATGCCGGCCAGCGTGTCACCGTCGAGGTTCAGGCTGCTCACGCCCGGGACGTTGAAGGCGATCGAGATAACGCCAAGCGTGGTCGGAATTTGCGTCAATGCGTCAGCGCCGCCCGCCGCAGTGATCTCGGCGGACGACATCGGCACGTCGCTCGCGCCGAAGTCGACAGTCTTGGCCTGGAACTGCTTAATGCCGGCGCCGGAGCCGATGGCCTGGTAGTTCACCGTGACCTGGGGGTACTGCGCCGAATAGTCGGCGAAGGCCTTCAGATAAAAAGGACCCGGAAACGTCGCTCCCGCCCCGGTGAGGCTGCCCGTTCCAACATCGACAGGTGACGGCGAGGTGGTTGCGGCGCCGTTAGCGCCACAGGCGGTCGCCACCATGGCGGCGATTCCGCCCATGAGCGCCAACCGCGCGATTGATGAAGGTTGAAGCATCTATCCCTCCTGATTCGCTCCGAACCGGTGATGCCAATCACGGTACGGACGGCTCTTTAAGGAGGGGTTATGGGCCGCTTAAGCCTGCGTGTCCCGAACTCGCTCATATACTCCGGCCGTGATCTGGCGACGCGGAGCTGACGACTCGGTTCAACCCGAGCCGGCGCGGCCAGACGCCTTCGGGGAGATGCTCGAGGCGGCGCCGATCATGGCCATCCTGCTCGACGCCGATTTCCGCGTCCTGCGCGCCAACAATGCCGCGCGTGACTTCTTCGACATTGATCCTTCACGGCTGCCTGCGAGCCTGGTCGAGGTCACGCTCGAATCGCGCCTCTTCGAGATAGTTGCCGGCCGCGCGCAGCGGACCGAAGCGCAGCTCGTCCATCACCGACGCACGGTGGAGACCCATCTCGTCGCCGGTCCTGGCACAGGTCAGTGGATCCTGTTCCTACTCGACATCAGCGAGGTGCGCCGTCTGGCGACGGTCAGACAGGAGTTCGTGGCCAACCTGGTACATGAGCTGAAGACGCCCATCACATCGCTGCGCCTCACGGCCGAGAGCCTGCTCGGCGACCCACAGCCAAGGGACCGCCGCCGGTTTGCGGACCGTCTCGTCGGCGAGGCCGATCTGATCAGCAAGATCATCGACAACCTTCGCCAGCTCGGCGACATCGAGACAGGCCTGATGGCTGTCGACCTGTCCCGCTTCGAGCTCGGAGAGCTCGTCACCGACAGCATCGCCCGCCTGGGCATCGTCCGCCCCGTCAACGCCGCGATCCCAGAGGGCCTGGTCATCGAGACCGACCGCGCGAAGCTCGTCCAGGCCCTCGACAACCTGCTCGACAACGCAGCCAAGTTCTCTCCGCCTGGCACCGCCATCGACGTCGAGGCGGGGGTGACTGACGGCGAGCTCGTGCTCAGCGTGCGCGACCGCGGGCCCGGCATCTCACCTGAGCACTGGAGCCGCGTGTTCGAGCGCTTCTACAAAGTAGACCGCGCGCGCCCCCGCGAATCCGGCGGGTTCGGTCTCGGCCTCGCCATCACGAAGCACCTGGTCCAGGTGCTTGGCGGCAGGATCTGGACCGAGACGGCTCGGGAGGGCGGCCAGGTCTTCTACATCGGCCTGCCGAGCAAAGTCTTAACCGACCGATAAATTCCGCTTAATCCAGACGAGCCTATTCTGGATCGGGGAATGGCAGACGCCAGTCCGTTGATCCAGCCGCCGACTCAGGTAAGGAGGCCTGGGCTGCGTACAGTGCCCGGCACGGCGCAGACCAAGATCGAGGTCGACCAGCTCACCTTCTTCTACGGCAAGTTCAAGGCGCTCAACGAGGTCAGCTTCGCGATCCCCGAGAAGCGGATCACGGCCATCATCGGGCCGTCGGGCTGTGGCAAGAGCACCCTGCTCCGCGTCTTCAACCGCATGTACGACCTGGTGCCCAACTCGCGAGCCGTCGGCAGCGTCGTGCTCGACGGCGAAAACGTAGTGACCACCCGCAAGCTGCTCGAGCTGCGCCAGAAGGTCGGCATGGTCTTCCAGCGCCCGAGCCCCTTCCCGATGTCGATTCGCGACAACGTCGCCTTCGCGCCGCGACTGCTGGGCTGGAAGGAATCACGCATCAAGACCGCGGTCGAGGAGAGCCTCGAGCGAGCGGCGCTACTGGACGAGGTCAAGGACCGGCTGGACGAGCCGGCGACGTCTCTGTCCGGCGGCCAGCAGCAGCGCTTGGTGATCGCGCGGTGCATAGCGGTGCAGCCTCAGGTGATCCTGATGGACGAGCCATGCTCTGCGCTGGACCCAATTGCGACGTTGAAGATCGAGGACCTCATGTCGACCCTCATCCGCGACTTCACGATCGTGATCGTCACTCACAACATGCAGCAGGCGGCCCGCGTCTCGGACTTCACCGCATTCATGCTCATGGACCCAGACGATCGCTACGGCGAGCTGATCGAGTTCGCGCCCACGCCCGACATCTTCAATCGGCCAAAGGACCAGCGGACTGAGGCCTACATCACCGGACGCTTCGGATAGGCACATGCCACGACTGACATTTGAAAGAGAGCTCGCCAGTCTGCGCGAGGCATTGGTGCGGATGGGAACCCTTGTCGAGTCGCAGATCGAAGCGGCGCTCGACGCGCTGCGGCGGCGGGACGGGGCGGCGGCGGAAAAGGTTCGGGCGCAGGACCACTACCTGAACGAGCTGTTCCGCCAGATGCGCGAGCAGGTCTTCATGGTCATCTCCACGCAGCAGCCGGTGGCACGAGACCTGCGTTACCTGATGGGCCTGCAGTACATCGCGACCGAGCTGGAGCGGATGGGCGACTACGCGGTCCGCATCGCCCGCATGACCGGCACGCTGGTCGGGCTGCCCGACCGTCCGCTGCGCGCGGAGTTCGGCCTGATGGGCGAGCTCGCCATCGGCCAGGTGCACGACATCCTCGAGGCGCTCATCGACCAGAACGAACCCAGGGCTCGCGAAGTCGCCGGCCGGGACAACGAGATCGACCGCCTCTACCACCGCGTTTTCGAGGACCTGGTCAAGGAGATGGGCAACGGAAAGGCGGATACCGACGATGCGCTGCGCGATGTGACGCTGCTGCTGGTCGCGCACAACCTCGAGCGCATCGCGGACCGCGTCACCAACGTGGCGGAGGACATCGTCTTTCTCGAGTCCGGACAGGTGGTCGAGCTGGGATGACGCGCGCCAGCGCCAACGGCAGCGCCGGCCGCGTGCTGGTGGTGGAAGATGACGAGGGCATCAGGGAGATGCTCAAGTACAACCTCGTCACGGCTGGGTTCTCGGTCCATGAAGCAAGTGACGGGGCGTCAGGCCTGCGCACCGCGCGAACCGCGCGACCGGACCTGATCCTGCTCGACCTGATGCTGCCTGGCATGAGCGGATTCGACTTCTGCCGCGCCCTGCGCAAGTCGAGCCGGGTCCCCATCATCATGATCACGGCCAAGGACGCGGAGGTCGACAAGATCGTCGGCCTCGAGCTCGGCGCCGACGACTACATCACCAAGCCGTTCTCCGTCCGCGAGGTGCTCGCGAGGGTGAACGCCGTGCTCCGCCGGGCATCGCCTGAGGCGAACGAGCCCAAGTCGGTGCCCGAGCGAGACGCGATCGGCGACTTCACCATCGACCGCGCCGCCCGCCGCGTGGTGCTCCGTGAACGAGACGTGAAGCTGACCGCGCGCGAGTTTGACCTCCTCTCTTACCTGCTCGCCCACCCGGCGCGGGTCCACACGCGCGACGTCTTGCTCGAGAACGTGTGGGGCCACGAGTTCTCAGGCGACCGCAAGACGGTCGACGTTCATGTGCGATGGCTGCGAGAGAAGTTCGCCGGCGTGGCTCCATTCGAGATCGTGACCGTACGCGGCATCGGCTATCGGCTCGACCGCAAGCCTTCCAGCGAAGGCGCGGCGTAGGCGCATGGCCGTCGGGCTAGGTGCCGGAACGGCCGACACCAGGGCGGCACCGCGACCGCGCGACGGCTTTCGCGAGGTGGTCGCGATCGTCGGGAGCGCAGTACCCGCGGTGCTCGTGCTGATCGTCCTCACCCTCCTGCAGCAGGCGCGGCCGTCGATCGAGCACTTCGGCCTGCGCTTCTTGATCGCGACCGATTGGAATCCCGTCACCGAGAGCTTTGGCGCCCTGCCGGCGATCTTCGGCACCGTCGCCACTTCCTTCATGGCGCTCGCCCTGGCGCTGCCCGTCGGCGTGGCCGTGGCGGTGATTCTGGCCGAGCCAGGCCACTCCACCCTCCGAGGCGTCATCGGCACCGGGATCGAGCTGCTGGCGGCCATTCCCAGCGTGGTCTATGGAATCTGGGCCCTGTACGTGTTGGCGCCGTGGTCTTACGAGCACGTCGAGGTGCCCCTGTCTCAGCACGTCGCGTTGATCGGCTGGCTGCAGGAGCCGGCCGTCCGCGGCCTGTTCAACGCCGCCCTGGTGCTGGCGGTGATGATCCTGCCCACCCTGACCGCCATTTCCCGCGACGTCGTCAAAGCGGTGCCCCGTGGCCTCAAGGAGAACGCGGTCGCGTTAGGGGCGACGTGGTGGGAGACGACGTGGAGGGTCATCTTGCCCTCGGCCCGGGCCGGCATCTTCGGCGCCACCATCCTCGGCCTCGGCCGCGCCCTTGGCGAAACGATCGCGGTGACGATGGTGATCGGCAACCAGTACCAGATCCCGCACTCGATCTTCCAGCCCGCCTACACCCTGGCAAGCATCATCGCGAACGAGTTCAACGAAGCGACTGGGACGATCTACCCGGCGGCGCTTGTCGAGCTCGGCCTGGTACTCATCCTGGTCACGCTGGCCGTCAATATCATCGCCCTTCTCCTCGTTCATTCGACCTCGCGCGAGGCGCGGTTGACCGCATGAACCGCAACCTCCGCAGGCGTTACGCAAGCCGGGCCTGGCTCGGCCTCATGTATCTGTTGACGGCGCTGGCGCTCATCCCGCTCGGCCTGGTTCTCTGGTTCACGGCCGCCAAGGGTCTGCCTTCGGTGATCCACCCGGAGTTTTTCTTCAACGTCGAGCTCCCGCCATGCGAGCCATCCTGTCCGGAGGTGCTCAAGGCGGGCGTCGCGCACGCGATCGTGGGCACCGCGATCATGGTCGGGCTCGCATCGCTGATGGCGATCCCACTGGGCATCCTCGCCGGCATCTACATGGCCGAGTACGACGTCGCCCGTTGGTCAGCCTGGGTCCGGCTCGCATGCGACGTGCTGGTGGGCACACCGTCGATCGCCGTCGGACTTTTCGTCTACGCGTTCCTGGTGGTCCCGTTCCACCACTTCTCCGCGTTTTCGGGTTCGGTCGCGCTGGCCGTCCTCATGCTGCCGATCGTGGCCCGCACCACTGAAGGCGCGGTGGCGCTGATTCCCAACGGACTACGGGAATCGGGGCTGGCACTGGGCCTGCCTCGCTGGCGCATCTCCCTCCAGCTGATCGTGCCCGCGGCCGCGCCGGGAGTGATCACGGGTGCGCTGCTGTCGGTCGCCCGCGCCGCCGGCGAGACCGCGCCGCTGCTGTTCACCGCGTTTGGCGCCCATCTCCTGGTGTGGAGTCCTAACACCGCGATGCAGGCGCTGCCTCTGACCGTGTTCCGGTACGCGTTGCTCCCCTACAAGTCCCTGCAGGCGCAAGCATGGGGCGCGGCCCTGGTCCTGATCATCATGGTGCTCGGCATCAATCTGCTCAGCCGCTGGGTGCTGCGGCGGCAGATCGCGCTGGCCGGTCAGCTCTAGGCGCGAGATGTCTCGCGTCCTCATTGATTGGAACCTACGCGACTCCAAGACCTGGCGATCGAAGAGGTCCGCTAGATCCGCGTGGGGATCGAACTCCGCGTCGCCGGTCTTGTTAAAGAACTCGACCGCGCTGCGATTGGCCGTTAAACTCACTCGGGACGTCAGTTTCGCCGCGCAGGGACCCCGCACGCCCAAACGTTTTAGCTGACGAAGGAGCAACCGTGGCAACAAAGATCTTGGAAATTGCGGATGTGAACGTGATCAGGGCTGCGGGCGGGGTTGTGATCCGCAAGTCCCGTTCCAGCGAGACCGAGATCGCGGTCATCCACCGCCCCGCGTACGACGATTGGACCTTGCCGAAAGGCAAGGTCGAACCCGATGAGTCGCCCGAGGACTGCGCGCTGCGCGAGGTGCGGGAGGAGACAGGACTTCGGTGCATGCTCGGCAGGGCTCTCGGGTGCACTGCATATGTCGACCGCCGCGGCCGGGACAAGGTTGCGTGCTACTGGGTGATGGAGGTCAAAGGCGGCCGATTCAAGCCGGGGATCGAGGTCGACAAACTACTGTGGCTGCCTGTGGAAGACGCGGTGAAACGGCTGACGTACGGCCGAGACAAGACGCTGCTCATGCAGCAGGACCTGTGACAGAGAGCCGGTAAACTCGACCGCGTGCAGACACTGACGCACGTGGACCCGCTGGTCGTCGCCGGAGTCCAGCTTCGTTCTCGGCTCTTTCTGGGCACCGGCAAGTACACCACCGACGAGTCGATGCTCGCCTCTTTGGAGGCCTCGGGCTGCGAGCTCGTCACCGTCGCTCTGCGCCGCCTCGACCTCGACGACCCGAAGAAGAAGACGATCCTCGACGTGATTGACTGGAAGCGCTACCGCATCTTGCCGAATACAGCGGGGTGCCGCACCGCGGACGAGGCGATCCGCATCGCACGCCTGGCGCGGTCGATGGGTCTTTCCGACTGGGTCAAGCTCGAGGTCATACCTGATCCGCGCTACCTCTTTCCCGACCCTGAGGAGACGCTGAAGGCCACGCGCGTGCTGGTGGACGAGGGCTTCAAGGTCCTGCCCTACATCAACGCCGACCCGGTGCTCGCGCGCAAGCTCGAGGAAGTTGGCAGCGTGACGGTCATGCCACTGGGCTCGCCGATCGGCTCCGGCCAGGGCCTGCAGACCCTGGAGCAGATTCGCATCATCATCGAGGAGGCGCGCGTGCCGGTCGTCGTCGATGCCGGCATCGGCGTGCCTTCCGACGCCGCGCTCGCCATGGAGCTGGGCGCGGACGCCGTCCTCGTCAACACCGCGGTTGCGCTCGCGAACGATCCCGCTCTCATGGCCGAGGCGATCAAAGAGGGCGTCGAGGCCGGGCGCAAGGCGTACGTGGCAGGCCGGATTCCGAAGCGCAGCGAAGCCAGCCCGAGCTCACCGACCGAGGGCATTTCCGTTTGAGGAGGGACTCCCCCCTCGAGGCGCGGCGCCCGGCAGAGCCGGATCGCGGCGCACCCTCCTGTCCGAGATAGCCAGGCCGGTGGCGATGGCGATTGTTGCAAGCGCTGACGCCGGCCTGCGCGCGGCAGCTCGAGCAACCGTGTTGCAGCTGCGCGCTCCACACCTTCTCGTATCCGACCTGGAACGCGAGGCCGCTCGATTGGTCGTCTCGTCGCCGATTCCAGTCCTCGTGAGTGCGCGGTGCGACGTGGCCCTGGCCACCGGCTCCGCTGGCGTGAATCTGCCCGAGCGCGACATCCCGACGCCCGAAGCCCGCACGCTGCTGGGCCAACGATTGTTGGGCCGTTCGATCCATTCGCTCGACAGCGCCGTCGCGGCCGAGCGCGACGGGGCTGACTTCGTGATCTTCGGCCCGGTCTGGGAGAGCTCCACTCATCCGGACGTCCCGCCAGTCGGAATCGAAGCGCTGGCGCGGGTCGCTGCATCAGTGGCCATTCCAGTGCTCGCCATCGGCGGCGTGACCGAGGAGCGGATCCCAGCCGTTCACAAGGCGGGTGCGGCGGGTTATGCCGCCATCATGCTTTTCCAGTGATCGCGCTGCAGATCAACGGCAGGCGCGTGGAGCTGCACCAGACCATGCCCCTGCTCGAATACCTTCAGCAGCTCGACGTCGATGCGCGCGCTGTCGCGGTCGAGCACAACGGTGAGATCATCGAGCGCGCGTCCTACGCATCCGTCGTGCTGCGCGACGGTGACCAGGTCGAGATCGTGCGCATGGTTGGTGGCGGACTGCAGTAGGCCCCACGAAATCGCGGCAAAGCCTCTTCGGGGGATTTCTAACTTCGCGCCCTGATCGCCGCTTCCGCCTCTGCCCTCTCGTCCCACGGTTCAGAGCCGTGGGCGGTCCGCATTGAGCGTTCGTGTCCCTTACCGGCGAGCAAGACGGTGTCGCCAGGCTGCGCCACCTCAATCGCGCGGCGGATCGCCGCGCGGCGATCGATCACGACCTCGTAGTCGCGTCCCGGCGCGCGGCCCATGACGCCGGACTGCACGTCGCGCGCGATCTCGGTCGGGTCCTCGGTCAACGGGTCGTCGGTCGTGATGATGAAGAAGTCGGCGAACTCCGCCGCGGCGCGGCCCATGCCAGGCCGATCGTGGTCTGAGCGCGCAGTGGAGCCGAACACCACAATCAGCCGCCCGCGCGTGAACGGTCGCAGCTCGGCCAGCGCGCTGGCCAGCGAGCCCGCAGCGTGAGCGAAATCGATATACACGCGGAACTCCTGGCCGAGGTCGACTGGTTCCAGCCTGCCGCGCACGCCTTCGAAACCCGCTAGCCCGCGACCGACGTCCTCGACCGCCACGCCCAGGGCAAGACAAACGCCGGCGGCGCACAGCGCGTTGTAGATGTTGAAACGGGCAGGCACATTGAGAATGACCTCGGTCTCTCCCATCGGTGTCTTCATCCGAAACCTCGAACCCGAGCCCGTGATCGCGAGGTCCAGTGGATGCAGGTCAGACGCCGTGGTGAGACCGTATGTCCAGCGCCGCGCGATCGGACGCCGCGCGAGTCGCTCGAAGCTCGGGTCATCTCGGTTCAGCACCGCGGTCTTCTCGACGCCCTTGTCCGCGGCGCGCGAGGTGAGGTCGATAAGGCGAGCTTTCGCTTCCAGATAGTCCTCCCACGTGGCGTGGTAGTCGAGATGGTCGCGACCCACGTTGGTGAAAGCGGCGACGTCGAAATCACACGCGTGAACCCGCTCCTGGACCAGCGCATGCGATGTGCTTTCGATGACCGCGCAAGCGGCGCCGGCCTCGACCATCCGCGCCAGCCACCCCTGGACCTCGGGGGCCTCGGTCGTCGTCTGCCCGGTGGCGTTGTCCACCTCGCGGCCGCTCACCTTGAAGGCGACAGTGCTCATCGCGCCGGCCACGATCCCGCTCGCCTGCAGCACGTGCTCGGCCATGTGCGTCACCGTGGTCTTGCCGTCGGTGCCGGTAATGCCGGCGAGCTTCAGCCTCCGCGAAGGCCGTCCGTAGAACTCGGCCGACAGCTCGGCAAGACCGACTCGCGTCGAAGGCAGGTGGAGGACCGGAATCCCCGGGCGCACCTTCACGTAGCGCTCGATGGCGACCGCAGCAGCACCCGCGCCGACCGCATCGTCCGCGTACGCGTGGCCGTCGACGTGCAGCCCTTGCACGGCGACAAAGAGGTCGCCGGGTGCGACGCGGCGGGAGTCGTAGGCGATGCCTGTGACTTCCACGTCGCCGTCGCCCTCGACCACCGCACCCGCCCCGCGGGCGAGGTCTGCGAGCTTCATTAACAGTCTGAGGATAATCGCGTCGTGATCGCTGAAATCGGCGGCAACCGCTTCGAATGGGGCGCCCGTACTTACGTCATGGGAATCGTCAACGTCACGCCCGATTCGTTCAGCGGCGACGGGCTCGGTGGTGACGTGGACGCAGCAGTCGAGCAGGGCGTTCGCATGGCCAGCGAGGGAGCGGACATGATCGACGTCGGCGGTGAGTCCACGCGTCCAGGGCACGTCCCCGTCACGGCAGCCGAAGAGATCGCTCGCACCGAGACCGTCGTGCGGCGGCTCGCGCGGGGGTCCGGCGTCCCAGTGTCGATCGACACATATAAGGAAGAGGTAGCCGAGGCAGGAATCGCGGCCGGCGCAACCATCCTCAATGACGTATGGGGGCTGACGCGGTCTCCGGGAATCGCCGTGCTCGCCGCAAGGTCCGGCTCCGGCCTGGTCTTGATGCACAACCAGGACGGGACCGAATACTCCGGCGACCTCATGGAGGAGATCAAGCGCTTTCTTGCCGCGGCTACCGCCCGTGCCATCGCCGCGGGCGTGCCGAAGGAAAGAGTGATCATCGATCCCGGCATCGGCTTCGGCAAGACAGCCGAGCAGAACTGGGAGGTGATGCGTCGCCTCGACGAGCTGAAGGAGGTCGGTCAGCCCATCCTCGTCGGCACCTCTCGCAAGTCGTTCATCGGGAAGCTGCTCGACCTGCCAGTCACGGACCGGCTGGAGGGGACGACCGCCACGGTGGTGGGGGCTGTGCTGCGAGGGGCGGACATCGTGCGTGTGCACGACGTGAAACAGATGGTGCGTGCAGTGCGCGTCGCCGACCATATGCGCCGCCCCGGGCGCCATTCAGGTCGCCGCCCCGGGCATCAATCAGGTCGTTGACGCGGATTTATCTCGGGCTCGGTTCAAACCTTGGGCCGCGCCAGCGCAACCTCAGCGCCGCCCGACGCCGCCTACGCCACAAAGGTGTGCACATCATCCGTCAAAGCGGCGTTATCGAGACCGAGCCATGGGGCCTCACAGACCAGCCGAAGTTCTTGAACCAGGTCCTGGAGGCGGAATGGAGCGGCACGCCGCGCCAGCTGCTCCGCGTGGCCAAACAGGTCGAGCGCGAGGGTGGGCGGCGACCGTCGCGGAGGTGGGGTCCGCGCGTGATCGACATCGACATCCTTCTCTTCGGCGCCGAGCGCGTCTGGTTTCGGGACCTCGTCATCCCGCACCCGCACATCGCGGAACGGCAATTTGTGCTCGAGTCGCTGGCGGAGCTGGGGGTTACGCCGGCCGGGCGTTGGTGAAGCGGTAGCCGATTCCCGGCACGGCGAGGATGTAGTAAGGACGCGAGGGCTGCGTCTCGATCTTGCGGCGGAGGTTGCGGATGTGCACGTCGATGACGCGCGTTTCGATCGGGTACTCGTAGCCCCAGATGGAGTTCAGGATCTTCTCCCGGCTGAGCACTTTGCCGGCATTGCTCGCAAGGAACGTCAACAAGTCGAACTCAGTGTGGGTCAGCTCGACCTCTTTGCCTGACTTGTACGTCCGGCGCTCGTTCACGTCGATGACCAGGTCGCGGAACTCGAGCCGGCTGCGCATCGCCTCGGCGTTCTCTATGCGTGCACGGCGCAGGTGCGCCGCCATCCGCGCCACCAGCTCGCGCAGGCGCAGCGGCTTGGTGACGTAATCGTCGGCCCCGATCTCAAGCGCGACGACGGCGTCGATCTCGTCGGAGCGCGAGCTCATCATGATCACGGGCACCACTGGGTCCATCTTGCGCAGCTCACGGCAGACATCGAAGCCGGCCGCGTCGGGAAGCGTGACTTCGAGCAGGACGACGTTAGGCCGCGCGTGCTCGACCTGGCGGAGGGCTTCCGAGCCGGCGTCGGCCTCCACCACCTGGTAGCCGTCTTGCTCGCACACCTGCCTGATCTCCCGGCGGGTTACTTGATCGGGCTCGACGACCAGGACCTTGCGGGAGGACTCCGCCACAGCCATCATTCAATCCTAACGCCTCTGAAGGATTGTTAGGGAATGTTTCGTTTCAGGCCCCGAATGAACGCCCTTGTTTTGCGTTCGATGGCCAGCACCCTGGCTCCGACGGGCGAGATGACCAGCTCCCATGCGCCCGCGTAGGCGACCTCCTCGCCGCCGAACTCGGCCTTGAAGAAGCCGAGGCCGTGCCACGGGTGGCTGGGGCCTGCCTTCGGTGGCGGGATCCCCCAGAGGTCGAAGTCCTTGCATCCGGCGGTGGCCGCGGCGGAGATCGCCGACCACCAGGCGAGGTCGTTGCCCATCAACTCGGGCTGCGCCCCACTCCGCCCGGCGAAAAGGCTGTAAGCGCGACCTGCGTGCCGGGCGACGAGGACGGTGGCCAGCGGCCGGCGGGTCTGTGGCGCGTAGGCGGTGTACGTCCGGCACCAGGTGAGAGTGTTCAGCAGCAACTCGTAGTAACGCCGGTCCGGAAGGTGGATCGACACGCGACGCTCTACCGCGGCGGACTGCCGCGCCAGTTCCGCGGCCTCCTTGCCCTCCTCGACCACCACTCCTCGCTTGAGGCCGGCGCGGATGTTGTAGCGGCGGCCGTGACGGAACGTCTTCAGCAGTTCCTCGGGAGGACGCAGCAGGACGATGCGAGTGTGCTGCGGCTGCGTCGACGGCACTGGAGTGAAACCGCGCTCTTTCATCTCCTCGCCGAAATCCTTTGGCGCATCGGGCTCCACCACCAGGCGCGCGATCCCACCAGCGCGCGCCCATGCGACCAGCCCGTCAATGGCTTCGGGCGTGGCGGGCACGGGTCCACGAGGCACGTACGCCTCGTGCGTGCGCCGAACAGATCGGACCTGGACGCTTGCCATCGCCGAGCCCGAGGGAAAGCGAACGCGCTCGAGGTTCCATCCGGCGTGCGATTGCACCACGCCCCACGCCCACGATTGCAGCAGCGGCGCGGGAGACGCACGTTCCTCGAGCTCTACGTCCCAGCGCTGCTCGTCAGCGGTCACGGTGCATTGCCTCCAGGTGCGCAACGTCGTTGACGCCACCGATCACCCAGCGTCCGCTGCGCTGCTCGATCAGTGAGATGGAGGCGTTCTGAATGCGGAATGGAAAGAGGCCGCGGCTGGCGCGACCAACTATGCGATGGAGCGCGACCTGGATCACGCCACCGTGCGTGACGACCAACACGCCGCCGTTGGGATGGCGGCGGAGGATGTCCTCGAACGCGGCCTCGACCCTGGCGTCGAAGAGCGAGGCACCCTCGCCGCCCGGCACGACGTCCCAGTCGGGCTCATCGACCCACTCCGCCCATGCTTCGGGGTAGTGAGATGCGATTTCCTCCGTGCGAAGCCCTTCCCACTCGCCGAGATAGATCTCGCGAAGCCCACTGACAGCGACCGGCTCGAGCCCGAGAGCCGCGCCGATGACTTCGGCCGTTTCGAAGGCGCGCTTCAGGTCGCTTGCGTAGAGCGCGGCGAACGCTCTGCTCGACAGGCGCGCCGCCAGCAGCACGGCCTGGCGGCGACCGTCAGCGGAGAGCGGAGGGTCGAGCTGGCCCTGAATGCGGTGCTCGCGATTCCAGGTCGACTCGCCATGACGGATGAGGACCAGGCGCGCTGGCTCGGGACGAGTCGGAAGTTGGGCCGCGTCCCCCTCGGGCTCCGGAACCTCCGTGGTGTAGCCGACGCCGGTCTCAGGCGGCTCCGGGCGCGCGGGTCTGATCTCGGTGCCTATACTAACTTTCTCTTAGACCACGATCGGGCCCGTCCGATCTCAGGAGAAGACCGTTGCAATCGCACGGCACGCTCGCCGAAATTCCCCTTCGTTCGCTTTTGGAATCCGCTCAGGGTGAGCGGTCCACCGGTACCCTTGTCGTCCGGAATGGAAATGGCGAGTCGGCCTCGCTGTACTTTCTCTTTGGGCATCTCTTTCACGCCCAGGGCAACGGGAAGTCAGGCGATGAGGCGGTGGTCAACGCGCTCCACTGGACCAAGGGCGACTTCGAGTTCGACGCCAAGGCGAAGCTGCCGGCGGATGAGACTGTCAAAGCGGGCATCCCGGAACTGGTGCACGCCGCCGACGCGGCACCAAAGCCGGCTCCCGCAGAGTACAAGCCTGAGCCGGTGGCTGAGCGACCAGTGGAGCCGTCCGCAGAGCGACCAGCGCCGCAAAACGAGCGAAAAGAGCATGCTGACTCGGAGAGAAAAGTGGAAGCACCACAACCAAGGCGTGGCGTGAAGCACCGCCCGCAGCCAAAGCATGGTCGCGAACCAATTCCGGTGCCGGCGGGCCAGATCCTGTACGACTCGCTGAAGACATCGTTTGTCGACTTCCCGCGTCTGCTGACAACGCTGGAGCGCGAAGGCTACACCGGGTACGTTCGGCTGCTGACGGACGAAGCCTCCGGACTGATCCTTTTTCGCGAAGGCTCCGCGCTGGAGTGCATGTACGACGGCGCGGCAGAGGCCAGCAGCCTCGTCCTCGGCAAGCAGGCACTGCAGCGCTTCAACGACGATGTAACCGCTGGGCACGGCGTGCTCGACGTCGTCGGTCTGTCGCCGGAGCTGATCGACGGCCTGTACGAGCTCACTGTCTCGCGGCCCATGTACACGGAGCTGTACGCCGGTTGGGTAGACATGAAGGCGCTGCTCAATTTCTTGAGCGAGCGAAAGCTGAGCGGCAGTGTGATGGTTCGCTCGGGTGGCGGTACCGGGGTGATCATTCTGGCCGCGGGTGACCTCGCGGGCGCTTACACGAGCGAGTCGCGCGACATCGCGGACAAACCCGACCGCGTCCTTGCCCTTTGTGACGACCCTAACGCGATGATCGAGGTCAAGTCCGCGGACGCGACGCCGCATCCGCCGCTCGACGTCGACGAGGTGGTTGGAGCGCGAGCGCGGCCGGCTCCGGCACCTTCGTTTTCACCACCGCCGCAGCAGCAGCCCGAGCCGGTGGCTCAGACCAACCCCACCATTCCCGTGATGCCGACGGTACCCGTCATGACAACCATCCCCGCCGAACCGCCGACGGCGCAGATCCCCACGGGAGGATTCTCGAACTATCCCCAGCCTGGGCAGGCTGCAGTCGCGCCGACCACGCCACCGCGCCCGTCCGGCGGCCTGGACTGGACGTTGATCGTCGCCGAGCTGCAGGCGATGGCCGAAGACGCGCTCGGAAACCGGGCACGCAAAGTGAAAGACATCCTGGGCGCCGCGGATCCATCACAGGCCGGCATCGAGGCTGCGATCGATCAGATTCCGAGCATCTCGCTCCTGTTTGTCGATTCGTCGCGCCTGGAGCAGCTGGCGCAAGAGATGAGGGCGCGGTTCAAGTCCCACTTCTAGGCCGGGCGGTGGTAAACCCTTAACAGGGTGGGTTGCGTTTCGAATTTTTCGCGCCTAGCCTCGAGCCAGGTGCGTCGGCTCGGGGGTGGGAGCCGCGGGAGGAGGGTGGGCCCGCAAACGGTACGGCTATTTTTCGCCGTCGGGCTCGCGCTGGCCATCCTCATCCCGCTCGCCGCATGCGGCGGCGACCCGCCCCAGATCGTCGACTACTCCCCCCAACGCAACACCGTCGACGTGTCCACCGCGGCTCCGATCCGCATCACCTTCGACCACGACGTCGACCGAGCCTCGGTCGAATCACGCCTCCACCTGTCACCCCCCGCCACCGGGTCCGTGCGCTGGATCAGCGGCCGGCAGCTGTTCTACGACCACACGACCCTTCGTACCAGCACCGCGTATGAGGTGATCCTCGAACCCGGTTACCGCGACCCGACCGGCAACACCTACACCCTGCGGCACCACTGGCGGTTCACCACGGAGAGTCCGCCGGCGTTGTTCGGGTCGAGCCCCGCCAACGGCGACGTTGACGTCGATCCCTCGGCGTACCTGACGCTTGACTTCACTCGCGGCATGAACCCCGCAACTCTGCAGAGCGCGCTGTCCTTCAGCCCGGCGGTTCCTTTCGACGTGCGCCTCGATCCGGCCGATGCCCGCCGCGCAGTCGTCGCGCCGTCGCAGCTTCTCTCTGCGAACACGAACTATCAGCTCCTGCTCAACACGGCGGCGCTCGACGTCGACGGCAACCAGCTCGGCCGAGCCCAGCTGGTGAAATTCATCACCGGCGCCCTCCATCCGCTTCGCCACTGGGTCGCCTTCGCCACGGAAACGGCCGACGGCACGCCTGGTGGCCTCTGGATCGTCAATGAGCGGGGCTTCCCACGCGAGCTCTTCAACACGAGCGCTGTGCGCGCGTACAGCTGGTCCCCCGGAGGGGAGTCGCTCCTGATCCAGGGGCCGGACGAAGTCTGGTGGCAGTTCACCCCCGGCGCCGGCGCAACGCAGCTGCCGTTCAAGGCGCCATGGGCGGCCTCCCTGGCCAGTGGCCTGGGCTTTCTCTACATCGACGACAGGTCGACGTTGCGCAGGCAGGACACGAGCGGGAACGATGAGACCATCGCGCCGGACATTGCCGAAGCCGCCGTCGCGCCCAACGGATTGCGCATCGCGTTCATCAAGGCCACGACCAACGTCAACGAGATCTGGGGTTACGATGTCGGGCTGCGCGCCCGTTACGAGCTCGCAGTCGACTCCGGTCCGGTCAGCTCCGTGGCCTGGGCACCGGCCGGTAACCGGATCGCATACCTCCGCCACGACCTGACCTCGTCCAGCCTTCGGGTGCGCAACCTCATTGGCGCGGCGGCGACCAACACGCTTGTCAGCGGAGACATCGGCCGGCCCGCGTGGCTGCCCGACTCCACGCACCTCGTCTTCTCGGCGGCACTGGCCACGCCTACCGGCGATGTGCGCAAGGCTTTTCTCATCAACGTCGTCTCGCCGCCCGCGGCCATCAGCCTCGCATTAGGCCTGCCCTCTGACCCCACCATCGAGGTTTCGTCGCCGGTTTCCTCCCCGGACGGTCACCAGATCGCCTTTTTGAGCGCCAACCAGGTCTGGTTGATGAACGCCGACGGAACCCGCCCGACGGCCCTGACCAGGCAGGACCCCGCGACGTTTCCCTATTCCTGTCGCGCGGTGGCCTGGACGCCGAGCTGAGCCCGCGCCACCACGTCCTCGAACAGATCCTGCAGCCGGTCCGCGGTGCGGGTCCACGAGAAGCGTTGCGCCAGGAGGCGGCCGCGCCGTCCCATCTGCTGAGCTAGCTCCGGGTCGTCGAGCAGCCGGCCGATCCGCGCTGCATACAGCGGCGCTTCGGGGCCGTCGATGAGATAGCCGCTCACCTCGTCGCGGACCACTGACCGCAGGCCGGACACCCCCGATCCGACGATTGGCCGGCCGCACGCCTGCGCTTCCAGTCCCACCAGTCCGAACGACTCGCTGTAGGAAGGCATCACGCACACGTCGGCCGCCGAGTAGAAGTACGGCAACTCGTGGTGCGCGACCGACCCGAGAAAATCCACGCGATCGCGTACGCCCGCCTCGGAGGCGATCCCCTTCAGGCGCTCCTTCTCGCTCTCGGCGTCGTCCTCGCTGTCCTCGCCAAGAATCACCAGGCGCACGTCCTCGTGGTCGCCGTCGCGGATGAGAGCAAGGGCGCGGATCGCGATCTCGACGCCTTTGAGACGCTCGAGCCGGCCGACGAACAAAAGCAATCGGCCAGACTCATAACCGATCTTCCGCCGCGCTTCCGCGCGGTCGATCGGCCGGAACATCGCGAGGTCCACGCCTGGCGGGACTACAACCACGCGCTCGGGGTCGGCGCCGTAGGAGTGCACAAGCTCGGCGCTTTCATCCGCCGTCGATGCGATGAGGAGGTCGGCCTGCTGCGCGATCTCGCCCTCGACGCGGATCCGAAGGGCGGGTTCCGGTCGAGCCCCGGCCGCAAGCGTTCGGTTCTTGACCAGCCCCAAAGTGTGAGCGATGTGCGCCCATCCGGCGGCGAGTTGTGGCCGCAGGACGCAGGCGACCTCGCCGGAGAGCCAGTAGTGCGAGAACAGCAAGTCATAGACAAGGGCTTCCCGAGCGGCGAAAGCGAGGATGCGCGAGGCAAACCCCGGAACCTCGTTGTACAGCGAATACTTGTCCAGGCCCGGTCCTGCAGGAAGGTAGATCACGCGCGAGAGTGCAGCGAGGGGCTCGACGTCCGGATCGTCCGGCGACTGCTTGCGAGTGAAGATGTCCGTCGCAATGCCACGCTCACTGAACGCGGTCGCTACTTCGTGGACGTACACGTTGAGCCCGCCGTTGGCGTTCCGGCCCAGAGAGGCCGTGGGCGAAGTGTGCATGGAGATGACCGCGATCCGCCGTGGGCTGCGGTCGGACATTAGATGAGTTGCGTCAGCCACGGTATGCCGATCTCGCGTCAAGCCAGCGCCTGGTAACGCAGCAGAAGCCGGAACGAGAGACCGGCGAGCAAGAGCCCACAACCACATAAACCTACGCGGCCAGGAGGTATTCCCGCCAAGCCGGCGCTTCCCGGCTGGATATGATTTGGCTGGATGCGCCTGATCAACAGAAGATCCTCCTTGGGACTGCTTCTGGCCTTGGGGATTCCGGGGCTGTTCACCCTCACCGCCCTCACCACGCTGGCGGACACATCGCCGTCACCGGGCGCCAGCCCGAGCGCGACTCTCCCCGGCGACCCGGCCAAGGGCGCCACCCTGTACGCCCAGAACTGCACGACCTGCCACGGAGCAAGCCTGGAGGGCGGCATCGGGCCGGCGCTCAATCCGATCGAGAAGCTGCCGGGTGTGTCGAATTCCCTCGATCCGACATTTCTCATCGACATCATCACGAATGGCCGGAACCCACAGGCTGGCGATCCGCGACAGACCGCGATGCCGGCGAAGGGCGGCAACCCGAAGCTGGCCGACCAAGACGTGAAGGACCTTGCCGCCTACATCATCGAGCAGAACTCTATGCCGCCCGGTAGCGCACCACTCTCGCCGGGTGAGCTCGCAAAGCGCACCATCCTTTGGGTGAGCATCGGCATCATCGCGCTGGCCTTCATCACTTACCTGCTCGCTACGTACAACATGCGATGGATCGCGCGCCGCGCGGCAGCGCGACACAAGTAGCCTCAGCGGGCACCGCACCGCCGCTCTACCCCACTCCCGTTGGCGGCTCGCCCCGAGTCCTGATTCTGTTCAGCGACACGGGCGGCGGTCACCGCGCCGCGGCCCGCGCCCTGACCGACGCGCTCAAGCTGCTCGACCCGTCCTGCGTGGTGACCGTCGCCGACCCGCTCATCGGGCAAGGGCCGCTGGTGGTGCGCCGGCTCGCGTCGCTCTACTTGCCGGTGATCAGCCGCTCCCGCGCGGCATGGGGCGCCGTCTATCACTCGAGCAACACGCAGCCGACCTTTGCAGCGATCCGGGCGGTGTTCGGACCTCCAGTGCGGAGAGTGCTGCGCCAGCTGCTGCAGCGGCACGATCCCGACGTCGTTTTGTCGGTGCATCCCCTCCTCAACCACGTCGCGCACCAAGCCATACGCAAGAGTGGACGACCGCGCGCCCTCATGACCGTGATCACCGACCTGGTCGACTTCCACCGCGGCTGGACGTTCAGCCAGGCGGACCTGGTAGTTGCCCCCACGGAGGGGGCGCGGAGGGTCGCGCTGAGGCGTCGCGTGCCGCCTGCCCGGGTGAGGCTCCTTGGCCTGCCCGTCGACCTCCGGTTCCGGCCGCCTGCGCCTGGTGAGAAAGAGGCGCTGCGCCGCCGCTTCGGCCTTGACGAGCACCGATTCACGGTCCTGGTCATGGGAGGCGCGGCCGGCGTAGGTCACCTCGCAGCTCAGGTTCGGGAGCTGGCCCTCGAGCCGCATCCGTGGCAGCTCGCCGTCGTGTGCGGGCGCAACGAGAAGCTGCGCCGTCGCCTGGCCGAGCTGGAGGTCGCGACACCGATGCTGGTGCTCGGCTTCGTGGACTACATGCCGGAGCTCATGCGCGCGTGCGACCTCGTGGTCACGAAAGCAGGTCCCGGCGCGATCGCCGAGTCACTGGCGACAGGCCTTCCCCTCGTGATCACGGGCTTTCTGCCCGGTCAGGAGACCCCAAACGTCGAGTTCGTGGTCGCGTCTCGCATCGGCGCCTTCGCGCCGAAAGAGTCGGACCTGCTCGATGAGGTCCGGGTGATGGCGGAAGGCGGTCCGACATGGCGTGAGATGTCGCGCAACGCGGAGGAGCTCGCCCATCCGTACGCCTCTTCCGATATCGCCCGTGAGTGCCTGCTGCTCGCCGCCCGCTACAGGGCCTCGGTGCAAGCGAGCCTGTAGGGACACAGCCGGCAGCGCCGCCTCTCGGGCCTGGCCTCGAAGCGGCCCGCCCTGATTCCCTCCGCCACTTCCGATCCCTCGACCTCAGCCTCCCGCATCAACCCTTCGATTTTGTCCATACGCACAGTCTCGCCCGACGCCAGGTACACCACCTCGAGCTCGATGGCATCGAGCTTCAGCGCGGACGTCGCGCCGAGCGCGTACAGGGCGACCTGCAGATCGCGCCGTCGTCGCGCGATGGGCCGGCCGCTCTTGTAATCGATGATTCGCCAGCCGTGCTCGGTGCGGTCGACCCGGTCAATCACGCCGCGGAGCTTCCAGCCGTCCAAGGCAACATCGAATGCCTGCTCCAGAAACGTGGGGACGGAGTCGAACCCGCCGCGTGCCCTGTATGCCTCGAGCTCAGCCGCGCCATTGCGCTTAAACGCGGGCGCCCGCCGCGGGTCGGGGAACGGAGTTGTCTTCCACACCTGGTCGTGGATCGCCTTCAGCCTCGCCCCACTCAGCGCGCCCCCGTCACGTCTCAGCTCGCAAGCCCGCCGCAGCACCTCGTGCAGGATCACCCCGTGCACGGCTTCGGCGCTCTGGACCACAGGAAGCCGCTGCACGTGCCGGTACCAGTACTGTCGTGGGCACTCGCGATAGGCGGCGATCGCGCTGTACGACAGCTGGACCTCGCGGGCACCGTCGTTGGTCGTGACAAGCGGCTCGGGCGCGGAATTTGACGCGAACTGTCGATCGACAATCGTGCGTGGTCCCGCGCCTCGCACCTCGGCGAGAAAGCGCGACTCGCGCCAGCGGCGTCCCCCCTCGTAGTGGGTCGCGCGCGTGAGGTAGAGACGGCTCTTTGCCCGCGTCATCGCCACATACAGCAGCCGCCGTTCCTCGGCGATGACGTCCTGGCGGCCGCGCACCAATGGTTCGAGCACGGACGGAGGCAGCTCGAATCGGGGCGACCGTCCGGATTGAGGCAGGCGACCCTCGACGAGTGACGGCACGAAGACCGCCTCGAACTCCAGCCCTTTCGACTGGTGGATAGTCATTACCTGGATCGCGTCGCCAGTTTCGACGTCGTCCAGGCTCACGGGGACGTCATCCTCACCCGACAGCAGCACCAACTCCAGGTGCCTCATGTACGCGTCGAGCGAGTGATCAGCCGATGTCTCGCAGAAGTCGGAAATCGCCTCCGCGAACCGGCTGACGGTTGACGTGACGGGATAGCGCGACTGCTCCATCAGATCGAAGAACAGATCGCGCACATCGAACTCCCTTGCCGCGTTCGCAAGTCGCTCCAGCATTGGCCGCAAACCGGCGGCGGCCGGCCGAGCCAGTGCGACCAGGTCGGTCCGGTCCCGGACCACGCGGAGCATCGCGATCAGGTCTTTGATCTCCGGCCGGTCATAGAAACCGTGACCACCTATGACGATATGTGGCAGACCTTTAGCGTCCAGGGCCATGGCGATGGGGCGTGCGATCGCGTTGGTGCGGCAGAGCACGGCGATGCCCGACGGAGGTGTGCCCTCCTCGATCAGGCGCTCCGCCTGGCGCCCGATCGCGGCCGCCTCCGAGGGGCCGTCCGCGCACTCCCACGCCTCGACCGCAGGTCCGCGCACATCCGACCGCAGCTGCTTTGCCAGCCGGTCCGGATTGTTGGCGATCACCGAAGCAGCAGCGGCGACGATGCGCCGTGAGCTCCTGTGATTGCGGCCGAGGGTGATGCTCTGCCCGCGTGGGAAGCTGCGCAGGAATCGCTCCAGGCTCGCCCGCGAAGCCCCACGGAATCGGTAGATGGACTGGTCGTCGTCGCCGACCACGAAAGGCTCTCTACCGGCCGCGATGAGCTCGATCAGCCGTTCCTGCGCCAAGTTCAGGTCCTGGTATTCGTCAACGAGCACGTGCGGGTACCGAGCCGTGTACTTCCTCGCCACCCCAGGAAACATCTCGAGCAGCCGCACCGCGAGCAGCAGCAAGTCGTCGAAGTCCAGGTAATGCTGGCGCCGGCATTCCCTCTCGTAGGCCCGGAACAGCTTCACACATGCCCGCATGAGGTCAGCGCGCTCGACATCGTCCGCGGAAGATGCCCAGGCTTGCAGCCGCTCGATGGGAACCAGCTCCTGCTTCATGCGCTCGAGCATCTGCAGCAGAGGCGTGACCAGGTCATCCGGGCGTTCGTCACCGGTCAGTGCGGGATCGCCGATCCCCCACATCCGCTCGCGCGCGAGGATCCAGCGATCGGCGCCCGTCAGGATGCGGAAGCTCGGCGGAACCCCGACCGCCCTCCCGTCCTCGCGCAGCCAGCCCAGGGCGATCGAATGAAACGTGCCCACGGCCGGGGCCGAAGCCTGGATCAGCTCTTCGATGCGCTGGCGCATCTCGGCTGCGGCGCGATCGGTGAACGTCATGACCAGGATCGAGGCCGGCGATACCCCGCTTGCGACCAGGAGGCCGAAGCGCTCCGCGATCACCGCCGTCTTGCCGGTGCCGGCGCCGGCCACAACTCGCACCGGTCCACCGCCAAGCATTGCCGCTCGCTGCTGCTCGCGACCCAATTTCATGAGCGCGTCGCACGACCGATTCGCACCCGCAGCACGCGCACCTTGCGGCCAAGGTCGGGTCGGTTGAGCCGGGCGAGTATGGTCTCGGCGTCGAGTCTCAGCTGATGCGCCAGAGCGGGGTTGGACGTGGTGACGAGCAGGGTGCCGGACTTCACCTCGACCTCGTCACACAGCATCGCCACGTCGGGTCCGACGAGATGCCGAAACGCACGCGCCACCTGCAGGCCTATGAGGCGTGCTCCACCGGGCTGGCGGCGCACGATCCTCGGCAGGATATTGCCCAACTTATCCACAGGGTTGAATCCTGCCCTCGGTGACCGTCCAGACCATCGATTTGGCAATCAATTCGGGGGGAAATGGGCCGGCTTCGACCGAGGTCACGATCACCTGCCCGGCCAGCGCAACCCTGCCTAGCAGCGCCGCCCTGCGCTCGCCGTCCAGCTCCGACAGGACATCGTCCAGCAACAGCACCGGCCGCTCGCCCGTGCGCCTTTCGACCAGCGCCGCCTCGGCCAGCTTCATGCTCACCACGGCGGTCCTTTGCTGGCCCTGGGATGCGTAGGAACGGGCCTCCTGACCGTCCAAGGTCACCCGCAGGTCATCCCGGTGGGGGCCGACGCTGGTGGAGCCTCGCCTCAGGTCTTCGGCCAGGGAGTTATTCACAGCTTCGGCGAGGTTTTCCGGAGGTCCTTCGTAGGCGATTTGCAGGCGCTCACCGCCCGCAATCTCGCCGTGGCTGCGGGCTGCCTGCGGCGCCAGCTCGCTCACCGCCCGCGCCCGCGCGGATGCGATCTCAGTTCCAACCTGGACGAGTTCCTGGTTCCAGGCCTCGAGCGTGTCCTCGCCACCTTCACCGGCGGCGATTCGCTTGAGCAGGCTGTTGCGCTGCTCGAGGACCCGGCGGAGGCGGGCGATTGCGCGCGCGTAACCAGGCTCCACCTGGACGAGCATCTGATTCAGGAAGCGGCGCCGAAGCTCCGGACCGGCCTTGACGAGACCGAGGTCGTCCGGCCAGAAGAGCACGGCGCGAAAGTTTCCCGGCAGGTCAAACGCGCGCTTCCGTGCGCCGTCGACCTCAATGGTCCGCCGCGCCCGCTCGTCTTCGACATCGAGCGCGATCGAAATCTGGCGGCGCGCAACTCCCGCCTCGATCTCGGCTTCGATGCGCGACCCGGGTCCGACGGGACCCACCAGCTCCAGCTCCCGACGCGCCCGCGGGGATGAGGACAGGGCGAGCATGGCCACCGCCTCCAGGAGGTTGGTCTTGCCTTGCCCGTTAGCGCCGATGAAAACGTTGACGTCCGGTCCCGGCGAGAGGTCCAGCCGGGAGTAGTTGCGGTGGTTGCGGAGGCGCAGGTGACGAAGGCGCAAGCAGCCTTCGCCTCAGGACATGGCCACCCGCACGGGCATGATCACGTATAGGTAGTGCTCCTTGCCCGGCGGTCGCATCAGCCCCGGACTGAGAGGTCCGTCGAACAGCAGCTCAACCTCATCCTCCCCAATAACTCCGAGGGCATCCAGGACGTAGCGGGCGTTGAAAGCAATCTGGATATCGGAACCATCGATGGCCGCGGCCATGTCGGCCTTGCTGTCGCCCACCTCATTCGTGGTGGCGGAAAGTGTGAGCGCTCCGGCCTGGGCCTTGACACGGATGACGTTCGCGCTGTCACGAGCAAACAGCGACACGGCACGTACCGTCTGAGTCAGCTGGCTCGTCGACACCCGGACGGTGGTCGAGCTCTTGCTGGGGATAACCTGTGCATAGTTTGGATACTTTCCGTCGATAAGCCGCGAGGTCAACTCGGAGCTGCCTGCGCGGAAGAAAACCTGGTTGCGGGCTTTGGAGATGATCACATCCACCTTTCCCGGCTCGCCCTTCAGCACTCTCGCCAGCTCGGCCAGCGCTCGCGCCGGCACGATCAGGCTCGCCTCCAGGTCGGTCGGTCCCGCGGCGGCCAGCTTGCGGACCGCCAGCCGGTGTCCATCCGTCGCGGCGAGGGTCAAGCCGCCGCCCTGGACCTGTACCAGCACCCCGGTGAGCACGGGTCGCGCTTCGTCGGTGGAGGCTGCCATCTGGGTCTGCTCCACCGCTCCGACGAGATCGTCCAGCGCCACCTCGAGCCTGTCACCCTCATCGGGCCGCGGTCCGGGGGGAAACTCCTCGGCCTCGATGCACTTGATGTGGGTGTCGAAGCGCGCGCACCGAAGGTTCAGCGATTGGGTCGCCGCGTCGAGCGTCAGCTCCAGGACTTCGTCCGGCAGCGTACCCACGAAGTCGGTAAGCAGCCTGGCCGGTGCAGTGGTCGAGCCCTCGGCCGCCACCTCGGCGGGGACTACTTTGCGAATTCCGATCTCCAGGTTCGTGGCCGTGAGTGCCAGGCCTTCGGACGTGGTTTCGATCAGGATGTTGTTCAGGATCGGGAGCGTGGTCCGGCTGGAAATGGCCCGCGAGACGACCTGCAGCGCCTGGCCCAACACTGCCGGTCTGCACGTCACGTTCATTTGAGCTGCAAGAACCTTGGCATTCACAACTGTTGTCCCCCGTTGATAGAGATTCTCTTAATTGAAGTCATCCGTAACCGATAACAGTAAGCGCTGTGTGGACTGTGGATGTCGAGATCATTTACAGATCGAAATGAGCCGTGGATAAGCTCTGGGGAAACAAGTTACAGTCCGCACCCTGCTGTTGAATCGGTGGGGAGGAAGTGACCGCCACCCGTCCATCCCATCCTGATCCCAAGGCGGTTTTCCAAACCTGTGGACAGCGCCTTCGTCACTGCGCGTAGAGCTTTTCGCGGATGGATTGAACCTCGTAACGCAAGCGTTCGTCTTCCTTCAGCTCGTTGGCGATCTTTTCAATGGAATGCAGTGCCGTCGTGTGGTCCCGCCCTCCAAACGCCTTCCCAATGGCGGGCAAAGACGATGGCGTTTCCTCACGGACGAGGTACATCGCGACCTGGCGGGGGAACACGATGTGCTTGTCGCGTCGCTTGCCCTTCATGTCCTCGAGCGTGACGTTGTAGTAGTCGGCGACCAGCAACTGGATCCGTTCGACGTTGATTGGCTTGCGGGTCCCGGCCGGGATGATGTCGGAAAGCAGGCGGGCCGCCTCCTCCTCGTCGACCGGCCTTTGATGCACTGCGGCAAAAGCCTGCACCCTCGTCAGCGCGCCTTCCAGCTCGCGGATGTTGCGCTGAACCTTGTGAGCGATGAAGTTCAGCACTTCCTCGGGGATGAGGCTGTCGTTGCTGCCAAGCTTGGAACGCAGGATCGCGAGGCGAGTCTCGAAGTCCGCAGGCTGGATGTCGGCGATGAGACCCCACTCGAACCTCGAGCGGAGCCGGTCCTCCAGTGTCGGGATCTCTTTTGGCGGACGGTCCGACGAGATGACGATCTGCTTGTTGATCTCGTGCAGCGCATTGAAAGTGTGGAAGAACTCTTCTTTCGTGCGGTCTTTACCGGCGAGGAACTGCACGTCATCGATGAGCAACACGTCGACCGTGCGGTACTGGTGCCGGAATTCGCCCATCCGCGCGGTGGCGATGGAGCTGATCACCTCGTTGGTGAACTGTTCGGAGGTCAGGTAGACCACGCGCTTGCGCGGAAAGCGGTCGTGCACCTCGTGACCGATGGCGTGCATGAGATGCGTCTTGCCCAATCCCACGCCTCCATAAAGGAAGAGAGGGTTGTAGCTGTCGCCAGGCGCTTCCGCGACTGCTTTGGCGGCGGCGTGCGCGAACTGCGAGTTGTGGCCGACGACGAATGATGAAAATCGAAAACGCCCATTGAGCTCCGAGGGGGCGATGGCCGGGGCCTCGACCTCAGGCTCGGCCCCGTTATTGTGTCCATTCTCGGCGGTGTGGTCGTCGTCGTCACCCTCGAACAGCGCGTGCGCAGGCCGGTGTCCGGAAGGAGCGATCACAAAATCGATATCAACTTCAGAGCCGGTGACCGCCTGCAGCGTCTCCTGAATCAAGCCCGAGAACCGGTCTTCCAGCCAGTCCTTCGCGAGCTTGCTGGGCACGCCGATGCGAAACGTGCCGCCGTCCGCGGATACGACCGATGTGTTCTTGAGCCACATGTCATAGGTGCGCTTGGCGAGTTGAAAGCGGAGCTCCTCCTGCACCTGTGACCAGATCTGGTCCTGGTTCACCCCATCCCCTCCTCTCCCGAGCCCACATCGCTGTGGATTTGATCTGTCACAGCTGTGGAGTGCAGCCGCGGCCACTGCGGAAAACCTGTGGACAATCCAGGATCAACTTTTCGGTGGGCAACAGTCGCGCTCAGTCCCGGCCAGCCCGCTGCGAACCGTGCTGCCGGCGACCGCGGATTCAACCGAAGCTCTTCGAGCATGAGCTCCGCCTCCTTGGTGCCTGTGGAAAAGAGCGGAGGGGATTTCCACAAGCTGGCGGGTGCCGACCCGTCGAAATCCACTATCCGGTCATTCCCGAAATATGGAAGCGTCGCTGTACGACTAAATATTGCCTACTTGTAGGATTTGGTGGAATTTATCAGCGTGATCTGATCTGCAACGTTGGCTTGTCGAGTGGTGCTGTTGCTTCCGGGCGCGCAATATAACACTGGCCTGTGGATACCGCAAGGCACATAACTCATGCGATGAAGTGACATCGCCGGTATCACAAGCCGACTTGTTTTCGTCCGCTACACTGGCCCGATCAAAAGGACCTACCAACCGAAGAAACGGTACCGCCGGCGGGTGCATGGTTTTCTGCGCCGGATGAGCACGAAGGGCGGGCAGCGGGTGCTCCGAAGCCGGCGTCGCAAAGGGCGAGAGCGACTGGCCTAACCGCCCTGCTCGCGGGGCGGGCGTTCAAATGAAACGATCTGCCCGGCTACGCAGGCGCGCCGACTTCCAGTCGGCTATTAGCGGCAAGCGGTTTCATTTCGGTCGCGCCCTGGTCGGCTTCGCCGTGCCCAGCCAAGGGCCGGAGAGCAGGATCGGCGTCACAGTGAGCAGGGGGGTCAAGAGCTCAGTTGACCGCAACCGTGCCCGCCGTCGTCTCCGCGAGGCCGCTCGCGATGGCCTGCTCGGACCTGATTCGCCGCTGCGCCATGGGGGAATACGATATGACGTGGTCCTGATCGCCCGCCCGGCGGCGCTCGAGGTCTCGTTCGCCGACCTGGCGGCCGAGCTGAGCGTGGCTGCGCTCAGGCTCTCCAAATTCAAGCTATGACGAAGCTGCTCTTACTTTTGATCCGTGGTTACCAGCGCACCCTGTCGAGAATCCTGCCGCCCAGCTGCCGCTACTACCCTTCCTGCTCGCATTACACCTACGAGGCGGTCGAGCGGTACGGCTGGTGGAAGGGCGGCCGGATGGGCGCCGCGCGCATCGCCCGCTGCCACCCGTTTGCCAGGGGCGGCTACGACCCGGTGCCCTGAGAGGAGACACCCGCCATCTTTCTGAGCTCCCCATTCGACATCTTTCTGCCCCTGCAGGACGCCGGGCAGTGGCTCCTGACCACGATCTACGGCGTCGTCGCGGGCGTTTCGATCTTCCAGGTGATTGGGGCATACGGCGTGGCGATCATCGCCATGACGATCCTCATCCGTCTGACGCTCGCACCGCTGCAGCAATTCCAGCTGATCACTCAGCGCAAAACGATGGCTGAGCAACGCAAGCTCGCCCCCCAGGTCGCGGAGCTGCGCAAGAAATACAAGAAGGACATGCAGCGCCAGAACCAGGAGATCATGAAGATGTACCAGGAGCACGGCGTCAACCCGCTGGGCGGGCTGGTCGGCTGCCTGCCGCTGATCGTGCAGATGCCGATCCTGAGCGCGCTTTACTTCGTCTTCAGATTCCGGGCTCCGGCGCTCCACATGCCGACGCACTTCCTATTCGTGCCCAACCTCAACGACATCCCGACTCAGCACGGCCTGTTCGCGATCCTTGGCCTGGCCATCCCCACGGCCGGATACCTGATCTTTCCGCTTCTGGCGGCGGTGACCACTTACATCCAGGCCAAGATGATGCAGATGCCGCCCCCGCCCAACCCGACCGACCAGGAGCTGCAAACGCTACAGATCCAGCGCAGCATGGTGTTCATCTCGCCGCTGATGATCGGGTACTTCGCTCTGACGGTGCCCGTCGCCCTGGCGCTTTACTGGTTTGTCGGGAACTGCGTCGGTATCATTCAGCAGAGCTTCGTCGTCGGGTGGGGGAACCTGCTTCCGGCGCGCTTCAGGACTGTTGCCGGAGGCGCCCCGTCAGCACAAAACAACAAGATGCCAAGCAACAAGCTGGCTTTCGACAACCCATCGAGCAACCCGAAGCCTGGGCGGCACGGCCCGAAACCGAAGAAGCCGAAAAGATGACGGCAAGGAGTGAGCGAACTTGAGATCCGCCGAAGGACGCGGACGGACCCTGGACGAGGCGGTTGACGCGGCGCTGATCGAGCTCCAGGAGAGCCGACGCAACGTTGACGTGAAGATCCTCAGCGAGACTGTCGAGGAGACGGTGGTCGAAGTCACGGTGATCGACCAGACGGCGCCGGCGCCGGCTTCGGCCTCTCGGCCGATCGACGGCAAGGCCGAGGCGGCTAAGAACCTGGTCGAGGGCCTCTTGAAGCACATGGGCGTCCGGGCACAGGTCAGTGTGCGGCCGAGCGCCGATCCGATCACCCTCGACATCAGCGGCCGCGACCTGGGGGCGCTGATCGGTTGGCGTGGCGAGACCCTGCGTGCTCTGCAGGCAGTGACGAATGTGATGGTCGGCAAGCATCTTGCCGAGGGCGAGCGCGTCATCGTGGACGTCGAGCGCTACCGTCAGCGGAGAGAGCACACGGTCCGCGAGATCGCCATGCGCGCCGCGCGCCAGGTCAAGATGACCGGCGACGCGATCACCCTCGACGCTATGCAGCCGTTCGAACGGCGAGCCATCCATCTGGCCCTCGAAGGCGATCCAGAAGTGACCAGCTCGAGCATCGGCGAGGAGCCCGAACGCCGCGTCGTCGTGGGTCCGCGCAAGCCGGCTGAGGACTGACGGCGACTCGATGGCCGCCCGGCACCCGCACCGCGGCGCCGCGGAGCGGATCCGGAAGGCGATTGCGCTGGTCAACTCGGTCGCGGACGAAGCCGGCGATGAAGAGATCACTCCGACCGAGATCGCGGAGGCGATCCGTGACTGCCTGGAGCTGGGTGAAGTCGATAAGGCGCCCAATGTGCGCCGCTACTTGGGTGAGGCGCTCGACGCGGTGTCGGACGGTATGCCGGCCGACTTCGTCGCCATGACCCTGTACGCAGCACTCGGGGCTTTGCGCGAAGGCGCAAGTAATTAGCGCTTCTATACTTTCCCCTCCCATGGGCTCGCAGCATCGCCTTCACGCACTGCCCGGCGGAGCCCGATTGGTGACCGAGGCGATGCCCCAGCGTCAGTCGACCAGTGTCGTCTTCATGTTCGGTGGTGGTTCGCGGCTCGAGGATGACCGGCTGGCCGGTGTCTCGCATTTCATCGAGCACCTCTTCTTCAAGGGCACCAAGCGGCGCCCGTCGTCGAAGGAGATCGCCGACGCGATCGAAGGCGTCGGCGGATTCGTCAATGCATCTACCGATAAGGAGCTCACCGCGTACTGGACGCGCGTACCGTCCGAGCACATGGCGCTGGGCTTCGACGTCCTGTTCGACATCGTCTCGAACTCCCGTCTCGACCCGGCCGACATCGAGCGCGAACGCATGGTCATCCTCGAAGAGCTGCGGATGTACCAGGACCAGCCCCAGGACTATGTTCAGAACCTCTTCGAAGAGCTGATCTGGCCCGGCCACCCCCTCGGTAGGGACATCGCCGGCACGCAAGAGTCGGTTTCACAGCTCAGCCGGGACGATATCTTCGAGTACGCCGACGCCCACTACCGGCTGGCGGACCTGGTCATCGGCGCGGCCGGCTCACTGGACGAACGTGAGATCCTCGAGGTCGTTTCGGGCGGGCTGCCGTTGCGGCGCGATCCTGACGGCGTGCTGCCCGCGGCCTCGCCGGGACCGGTCGACGGGCCGAAGGTGCTGGTCAGGCGCCGCGAGACGGAGCAAGCGCACATCTGCCTCGGCACTCGCGCGTTCAGCTACTTGCATCCTGATCGACACGCGCTCGACATGCTGAACACGGTGCTCGGCGAAGGCATGAGCTCGCGACTCTTTCTGAACATCCGCGAGCGCCTGGGACTCGCATACGACGTGCACAGCTTCACGCAGAAGCACCGAGACACTGGATACTTCGGCGTCTACATCGGAGTCGATCCGAAGAAGGCGGTCGATGCGGTCAATGCCGTGATGGTTGAGCTGCGCAGCCTGGGCGAGACCGAGGTCGCGCCGGAAGAGCTGGTCCGCGCGAAAGAATTCACCAAAGGCCGCCTGCGCCTCGAGCTGGAGACAACCAACGGCGTCGCGTTCTGGCTCACCTACCAAGAGCTGCTGCTGGGCCAAATCAAGACAATCGACGAAGAGCTGGCACAGGTCGATGCGGTGACCGCCGCCGACGTCAAGCGCGTCGCGGACGAGGTGCTGCGCGGCCCGGTCCAGATGTCGGTGATCGGTCCGTTTGCGCGCGACAGCGCCTTCCGGCTCGCGATCGGCGCTTGAAATCGCGCTAGGCGGCCGCCGGACGCGTGGAGCCTACGAAGACGCTTCCGGTTTCGAGAGCCGGCATCTTCGCGTAGATGTTGCCGAAGCTGCCGATCGGCCAGATCCTGAACCACGCCTTGCCGTCGATCCGGTCGCGGCTGATCGGACCGAAGAAGCGCGAGTCCTGGGAGCGGTTCCGGTTGTCGCCCATAACGAAGTAATCGTTGGGCGGAATAACTGAACCATCACCCTGGCTCCATGGAGCCGGGTTGTTGTCGTTCGTCCACGCCTCCGGCAGGTACGGCTCGTCCAGCCTGTGACCGTCGATGTAGACGACCCCGCTGCGGATCATGAGCCGCTCGCCCGGCAGCGCGATGACGCGCTTGATGAAGTCGGTGGAGTTGTTCGTGGGCGGCCGCAGGATGATGATGTCGCCGCGCTGCGGTGGATGGAGTCGGTAGTCGATCTTGTTGGCGATCAAGTAATCGTTGTCGTCGAGCGTCGCCCACATCGAGAGGCCCTCCACGTGGACTGCCTGAATAACAAAGCTGATCCCTATGTAAAGGATGACTGCCAGCACGACGACCTCGGCAACCTCACGCAGCAGCGACGAGGTCGCGGAGCGTTCAGTCGAGGCGGCGCCAGCCGCAGGTTGGTGTTGGGCCGCCATGCGTTTTAGGAGACGAGCTTAACGCAGACCCGTTCCAGCTCTTCGCGGCTCGAGTAACGCAGCTCCATCGTGCCTCGCCTGAGGCTTCCGGTGAGCTTGACCGGCACGCCGAGGCTGGATTCGATGTCGGCGGCGATCGCGCGCAGCTCCGCGGACGATTGACCGTGACGTCGGCGGCGCGGCCGGTACGTCCGCACCCAGTTCTCTGTCTGCCTGACGGACAGATGCTTTGCAATCACGACCTTCAGGCCTTGCTCCTGCGCGACCAGGCTTTCCAGTGCGATCAAGGCGCGGGCGTGGCCGGCGGTTATGACGCCGGCCGCAACGGCCGACTGCACCGCGGGACATCCGCTCAGCAGACGCAGCGATTGCGTGACCGAGACACGATGCTTGCCCAGACGCTGCGCTACTTCCTCATGCGTCAGGCCGAACTCCTCGATGAGCCGGCGCAGGCCTCGCGCTTCTTCGATGGGATCGAGGTCGGTGCGCTGCAGGTTCTCGATCAGCCCGAGGACCAGCTGCTCGTCATTGCCCGTGTCGCTTCGCACGACGGCGGGGACGGTCTGTAGACCCGCCAGTCTCGCGGCCCGCCAGCGTCGCTCGCCGGCGATAAGCTCGTAACCATCGGCCAGCGGCCGGACGAGCAGGGGCTGCAGAATGCCATGCAGACGGATCGACTCCGCGAGCTCGCCGAGCGGCTCGGCATCGAACCGTGAGCGCACCTGCTGGCGCGAAGGGCGGATCTGGTCGATGGCGATCATCTGCGGCACTAAGGCCTCCCCTGCGCGCGACATTGGGATCAGGGCGTCGAGTCCGCGACCGAGTCCGCGGGGGCGAGGTTGGCTCATCGTTCCAGCAGCTCCTTCGCGAGCGCGCGGTATGCGACCGCGCCTCGGCACGTGGGGTCGTATTCGATGACTGACTTGCCGTGACTGGGCGCTTCGCTCAGCCGAACGTTGCGGGGGATCAGCGTCTCGAGCAGATGGTGCGGGTGGGTGCGCCTGACTGCCTCGAGCACATCCCATGCCAGAGTCGTCCGCGCGTCGAACTGCGTCATCAGGATGCCGGCGATCGCCAGTTTGGGATTGAGGCGAGAGCGCACCAACTGGTGCGTGTACATGAGGTGACGCAGGCCTTCCAGCGCGAAGTACTCGCATTGCGTCGGAATGAGCATGCTGGTCGCGGCGACCAGCGCGTTCAGAGTCATGAGGCCGAGCGATGGGGGACAGTCCACCAGCACGAGCTCGACTCCAGGTGGAGTTGACTCCAACGCCCGGCGGAGCAGACCCTCCCGCCCGTCGACTGACGCCAGCTCGATCTCGGCGCCGGCCAGGTCGATGTGCGAGGGCACAAGGCTGAGGCCACTGACCCTGGTCGATTGCATGACCTCCTTGACGGCGGCCTCGCCTGTAAGGAGGTGATACACGTTGAGCCGCGCTCGGGCCGAGTCGAGGCCCAGGCCTGAGGTTGAGTTGGCCTGCGGATCAAGGTCGACAAGCAACGTCGAATGGCCGACCTCGGCCATGGCGGCCGCCAGATTGATCGCCGTGGTGGTCTTGCCCACGCCGCCCTTCTGATTCACCACGGCGACCACAGGAGGTGCCGTGGTCGCCAAGATGTTGGGCTTGGCGTCGCTTGCCGGTGCTACATCTGGGGTCATTGAGCGGAATTCTATGTCTGGTGGAGCGGATTGAACAGCCAGGTTGTTAAGGCTGGGCGGTGATCGCGGCCCGGCGCCGATTGGTCCAGATTGCGTAGGCAGAGACCGCGACCAGCGCCGCCTCGACCAACACGGCGCCGTTGAGCAAGCTGCCGCCAAGGCCGACGCCAACCAACAGGTTGTAGGTGACATGGCATGTACACGAAGTGGTGGTGTTCGTGTATTTGCGGAGCAAGCCCAGCCCAAGCGCGATCGCCAGGACGGCCGCAGTGTCCAGCGACAGGGCGTATTGGGTGTGTATGGAGGTGAACAGCAGCGCCGTGGCGACAAGTCCGATGCGGGGCTGTAGGGCTCCTCGGAAGAGCAGCTCCTCGCACAGCCCGGGCACGATGGCGAGGGCGATGATTCCGACCGGACCCCCGAGCTGGCCAAAGACGTGGTTGGTGGCTTCGTCGATACGGCGTGCGATGCCAGGCGTCCAGGCATGGCCCAGGCTGTCGATTCCCTGCGCGAAGGCGAAAAACACGCCTGCCGCCGCGAGGGCGAGGACGACCTGCCACCAGACAGGCACGACGAACCCGAGCCGGCGACTCGTGTCGGGCAGCTCGCGGCGGATGAAGAGACCGACGCCCACGAGCGCGAAGACGAGGAACGGCGCTTCCTGATAGAGCAGGTCGGCGAGCGTGAGCGGCGGCAGCGATTGGGCAGTGGCCAGGACGTCGGTCAACGAGATCACGGCGACGTCGGTGCCGAGCAGGATCACCGTCAGGGCGAGCGCGAGGGCGTGCACCGGGTTGTCCGCCTCGATCGGCAGCCAGCGTTCGATGCGCCGGCGGACCGGCCGGGAGGCGATCGCGGCGGCGGCGAGTCCAGTGGCCATGACGGTCGCATCGAGGGCGCGCTGGAAGCCAGGAGTGGAGGCCGGCACCAATATGCCTGCTCCGAAGAAGTCCGCCGCTCCGAGGAGCGCCACCAGGCCGCCGGCGATGCCGGACAGGATCTCGGCCGCGAGATTTGCCCATCGTTTGCCCACGGCGACGTTGGCCGTAACGACCAGCGGCAGCGGTGTCAGCTCAAACAGCGCGGTCGAGGCGTCGAGGGGGAGGTGAAGCGTCAGCCGGTCTTGTCGCCTTTGTCGGCCTGGGCCGGCGCGCCTCCGTCACCGGCGCCCAGCAGCGGGCGGATCAACTCAAGGGGTAGCGGCAGGATGATCGTCGTGTTCTTTTCCGAGCCGATCTCGACCATCGTCTGCAGGAACCGAAGCTGCAGCGCGCCCTGCTGCGAAGAGATCACGTGGGCGGCGTTGGCCAGGGTTTGCGAGGCCTGAAACTCGCCATCGGCGTTGATGATCTTCGCCCGCTTCTCGCGTTCGGCCTCGGCCTGCTTGGCCATCGCCCGCTGCATCGTGGCCGGGAGCTCGACGTCTTTGATCTCGACCACCACGACCTTGATCCCCCACGGCTCGGTCTGCTCGTCGATGATCTTCTGCAGGTTCTGATTGATCTTGTCTCGCTCGGCGAGGAGCTCGTCCAGCGTCGACTGGCCCAGCACTGCGCGCAGCGTCGTCTGCGAGATCTGCGAGGTTGCGTTGATGTAATTGAGGACCTGCACCACGGCTTTGCGCGCGTCGACGACCTGAAAATAGATCACCGCGTTGACCTTGGCGGTCACGTTGTCGTTGGTGATCACCTCCTGCGGCGGCACCTCCAGGGTGATCGTGCGCAGGTCGATCTTTACCAACCGGTCGACGCCGAACGGGATGATGAAGAAAAGCCCGGGTCCCTTGAGCGCGATCAGACGGCCCAGCCGGAACACGACGCCACGCTCGTACTCGGCCGCTATCCGCAGGCTCGAGAAGACTGCGATGAGGACGATGACCACGATCACTCCGATGAAGATCAGCGTCCCCGCGTCCACTACTTCTTCTCCTTTGCCTGTCCGTTAGCACGCGCGACCTCCAGCTGCAGCCCCTTGCGACCCACGACCCGCACGGGTGACCCGGCCGGAATCGGCGTGGCCGCGCTCGCCTTCCACAGCGCGCCCTGGACAAAGACTAGACCTTCGGGAGCGAGCTCTTCGCGCGCCTCACCCAGAGCGCCGAGCATGCTGTCGGCTCCCGACAAGGCGGGCTGCCGCCGCGCGGCCCACACCTTGCGGATGAAGAACGCAAAAAACGCCAGCGTGACCGCGGCAGTACCCACCGAAACCACGGGATTCACGCCCAGCCCGATGGGGCCCGTGTTGATGAGAAAGGCCATCCCGAGCAGCAGGGCGAAGACTCCGCCGACGGAGAGAAAGCCGTGTGTCGAGGCCACGAGGTCGGCGATGAAAAGGATGAGCGCGAGCACCATCAACAGCGCGCCGGCGATGTTCACGGGGAGATTTGCGAGGGAGATTATCGCCAGCACGGCGGCGAGGCCGCCGATGACGCCGGGCAGGATCAAGCCCGGATTGGATAGCTCGGTGATGATGCCGTAGCCCGCGACGATGATCAGCAGCGCGGCGATCGTGGGATCGATCAGCGCGTTGAGGAAGACCTGCCAGAAGGGCATCTGGTTGTCGTCGATGACCGCGTTGAGCGAGTGAATGACCAGACTGCCGTTGGTGCGTGGCACCGAACGGCCGTCGACCTCGTTGAGGAGCGTGCGGATATCGGCGGCTTCGAGGTCCGCGACGTGCAGCTGGACCGCCTGTTCGGCGCTGATGTTCACGCTGTTGCGCACCGCGTCCTCGGCCCAATCGGCGTTGCGGCCGTGTATGGAGGCAAGATTGCGCACGCGAGTGACTGCGTCGTTCAGAACCTTGGCCCCGAGGTCGCCGGTCAGGTTCTCGCCCGTGGCCTGAATCGGATGAGCGGATCCGATGTTGGTGCCGGGGGCCATGGCGAGCACATCCGCGGCCTGGGCGACGAAGAGTCCGGCTGACGCTGCTCGCGCTCCGCTGGGATAGACGTAGACGACGACCGGCACCGTGCTGTTGAGGAGGCTGGTCACGATCTCGTCCATCGAGGTGGAGATTCCGCCGGGGGTGTTGATGACCACCAGGAGCACGTCGGCGCGGTCCGACTCAGCGCGGTTGACCGCGTTCTGGATGTACGCCGACATGATGTTGTTGATGTCGCCGTTGAGATCGGCCTGCTCGACGTGGGGCGAGGCGGCCCTGGCGTTCAGCGGCAGCATGGCCGCGGCCAGGGCAAACGCCACCCACCCCAGACGGAGCGCCACCAGCGCACGCATGCTCCGAGTATGGCAACCCCATGTAAAACGTGGAACATCACCCCCGCCCAGAGGTCCTGAAAGGCGGGCGTAGAATCGGTCGAATGGGGGCGCAGCCGGTTCAGCCGGACGCTGACGAGAGCGCATTGCGTGATCTGCGCAAACAGGCCCGAGCCGCGCCGCCGCTCGACGAAGACGAGGAGGAAAGCCTGTTAGCGAAGGCTGCCGCCGGCGACAGCGCGAGCCTCGACCGCCTGGTCGCAGCCAACCTCGGCCTGGTGATCCGGCTCGCCGAAAGTCGCGAACACATGGTCCTGTCCGCGGCCGACCTGGTGCAAGAGGGTTCCATCGGCCTGGTTGAAGCCGTGCAGCTGTTCGCGGTCAGTGGCCAGGAGCATTTCGCAGCCTTTGCCGAGCGCAAGATCGGTGAGCAAATGGACGCTGCGATCGCGGCCGAGACCGCGGCAGTGCGTGATGCCGAGCTGCTGGTCAACGCCGCCAACGACTACGAGCGGATCGAGCTGGTCCTGCGTCGCGAGCTGAACCGTCCGGCGACCGAGAAAGAGATCGCTGAAAAGCTCGAGTGGACGGTCGACCGGACACGCTACGTCGCCCAGGTCGTGGCCGAGGCGCGGCGCCGTCACGACGAAGAACTGCTGGCGTACATCGACCCCGACGCGGTTGATGTCGACGACACTGTCGACGGCGAATAACGCGCTGAACCGCACACCTCTCTACGACCGTCACGTCGCCCTTGGCGCGCGCATGGTCGATTTCGGCGGTTGGGTCATGCCACAGCAGTACACCTCGATCCGCGACGAGCACTTCGCCGTGCGTGAAGCGGCGGCCTTGTTCGACGTCTCGCATATGGGCCGGCTGCTGTTCACGGGTCCCGGGGCTGAGGCATACCTGCAGCGATTGGTGACCAATGACGTCGCGTCCCTCGAGCCAGGTCACGCCGTCTACAGCCAGATGTGCCAGGACGGCGGCGGCATCATCGACGACCTCGTCGTGTATCGCCAGCCGGGCAACGAGTTCCTGGTCGTGGTGAATGCGTCCAATCGGGAGAAGGACGTCGCGTGGATGCGGCGCCATCTGTCAGGCGACGTTGAGCTGGCGGACCACACCACAGATCTGAGCCTGATTGCGTTCCAAGGCCCGCGGGCATCCGAGCTGCTGCCGAGCGATGGCGGCACCGACGACATCCAGTACTTCGGTTTTCGTCGGGGCACGGTCGCCGGGGTGGACGCGCTGATCTCGCGCACCGGCTACACGGGTGAGGACGGGTTCGAGCTGTTCATCGCCAGCCACCGGGTGGGCGAGGTGTGGGATGCGATCCTGGCTCGTGGCCAAGACGCGGGCGTGCTCCCGGCGGGGTTAGGGGCGCGAGATGCGGCGCGCCTCGAAGCCGCATTGCGCCTGTGGGGCAACGACATGAACGAGTCGGTCAACCCTTACGAGGCGGGCCTAGGGTGGACGGTCAAGCTGGCCAAGGGTGACTTCATCGGGCGGGATGAGCTGCGGCGGGTGAAGGCAGAAGGCCCGCGGCGCACGCTCGTCGGGCTGAAGCTGCAGCCCGGCGACATCGCCCGCCACGGCGCGGCAGTCAGTGCGAACGGCACACAGGTAGGCGTGATCACGAGTGGCACCCATTCCTTCTTCCTGGGCTACCCGATCGCACTCGCGATGTTGGAAGCGCGATCATTTCAATTGCGTGACAGGGTTGTGGTCGAGGTCCGGGGAAGGGAGGCTCCGGCCGACGTTGTCAGGCTGCCTTTTTATCGGGGCTCGGCTCACTCATTGACCGAGAAGAAGGAGAGTCGCCATGGCTGAGCGTCTGTACACAAAGACGCATGAGTGGATCTCAGTAGACGGCAAGCACGCCACCGTCGGCATCACCGACTTCGCTCAGAGTCAGCTCGGCGACGTGGTCTTCCTCGAACTGCCTGCCGCCGGCCGCAAGCTCGCTGAGCGAGAGACCTTCGGCGTCGTCGAGTCGGTGAAGGCGGCCAGCGACCTGTACTCGCCCGTGGCCGGACGGATCACCGAGGTCAACGACAAGCTCTCCACGAGACCCGAGCTGATCAACTCGGACCCTTACGGCGAAGGCTGGATCCTCAAGCTCGATCTGGCCGGCGACCTGCCCGACAGCCTCCTTGACGAGGCGGCCTACAAGAAAGTGACCGAGGAGTCCGCTCACTAGGTTGCCCTACCTCGTCCATTCCCCCGAGGACCGGTCGGCGATGCTGGAGACGATCGGCGTGGAGTCGATGGACGATCTGCTCGTCGACATACCGCAGTCGCTTCGGCTCGAATCCCTGCAGCTTCCGGACGGGCTGTCGGAGTTCGAAACGATGACCCGAGTCAAGGCGCTGGCCGACCGCAACCGAGTCTTTCCGGACCGGCTTACGTTCCGGGGTGGTGGCGTGTACCGCCGCTTCATTCCGGCCGTGGTCGGTGCGGTGACGTCCAAGCCCGAGTTCTACACCGCCTACACGCCCTACCAGGCAGAGGCGAGCCAGGGCACGCTGCAGGCGATCTTTGAGTTTCAGACTTTGATTGCCGAGCTGTGTGGGCTCGACGTGGCCAACGCCTCTCTCTACGACGGTGCGACCGCAGTCGCGGAAGCCGCGATGATGGCCCACGTCCACACCGGGCGCAATGAGGTCATCGTCTCGGGGTACGTTCACCCCGAGTACGTGCAGGTGCTCCGCGCCTTCGGCGAGGGGCGAGGCATCAAGGTGCGGAAGGACGGCGAGCCGAACAAGAAGACCGCCGCGGTCATCTTCCAGCACCCTGACTTCCTGGGCCTCCTGGTCGACGCTCGCGGTCTGACCACGGCTGCGCACGACGCGGGCGCCGTCGCCATCGCGTGCGTCGACCCGATCAGCCTCGCGGTGCTTGCGCCGCCAGGCGAGTACGGCGCTGACATCGCGGTCGGCGAAGGCCAGCAGCTCGGCCTCGCACCCAGCTTTGGGGGGCCGCATGTTGGCTTCATCGCCTGCAAGCGCGAGCTCGTACGCAAGCTGCCCGGCCGCCTGGTCGGCACCGCCCATGACGCGCAAGGGAGGCGGGGTTTCGTGCTTGCCCTCGCCGCCCGCGAACAGCACATCCGACGCGAGAAGGCGACCTCCAACATCTGCACGAACCATTCGCTCTGCGCCCTCGCCGCGGCCGTCTACCTCACGTACATGGGGCCCTACGGCCTGCGTCACGTCGCGGACGTGAGCTTCAAGCGAGCCCACACCCTGGCCGACCGCCTGAAGGCGCTGCCGGGATGGGAGCTGGCGTTCCCGGAGCGGCAGTTCCTCAACGAGTTCCCTGTTCGCATGCCGAGGGCATCGGCGATCCAGCGGAAGCTCGCCCGCAAGGGGATCCTTGGCCCGCTCGACATGGGCCGCTGGTTCCGGGAGCTCAAAGGGGTGGTCACGTTCACGTGCACCGAGGTAAACGACGTTCGCGCGATTGACGAATTGGTCGAGCTGCTGGCGGCGCTGGAGTCATGACCGAGCCCCTCAGCTTCGAGCTCAGCCGCCCGGCCGTCGATCCGCCCCGCCTGCCAGATGCCGAGGTCGCTGGGCCCGCACCCAAGGACGTCCTGCCGGCCGACACGCTCCGCTCCCGGCCGCCCGGTTTGCCCCGGCTGAGCGAGGCCGAGATCATGCGCCACTACAGCCGGATGGCCTCGCTCAACTACTCGATCAGCGAGAACTTCTACCCGCTTGGCAGCTGCACGATGAAGTACAACCCGGTGGTCAACGAGGCGGCCGCCGCGCTCGCCGGGTTCGCCTGCCTTCACCCGTACCAGGACGAGGACACGGTGCAGGGCGCGCTCGAGCTCATGTGGCGGCTCGAGCAGGCCCTGTGCGCGATCGTTGGCGTCGACCGCGTCACTCTTCAGCCCGCCGCGGGCGCGCACGGAGAGTGGACGGCTCTAAGCATGATCCGGGCTTATCAGCATTCCCGGGGCGAGGCCCGGACCGAGGTCCTTGTGCCCGACTCCGCCCACGGCACCAACCCGGCCAGCGCCGCCCTCAGCGGCTTTCAGGTGGTCGAGGTCCTATCCGGCCCCGACGGGCGCATCAGCCTGGCCGACCTCGAGTCCAAGCTGTCGCCGCGGACCTCGGCCCTGATGCTGACAAACCCCAACACCTTGGGCCTGTTCGAGCGGGAGATCTTGGATATAGCCGAGCTTGTGCACTCAACGGGCGCAATGCTGTACTACGACGGCGCCAACCTGAACGCGTTCATGGGCATCTGCCGCCCCGGCGACATGGGGTTCGACGCCGTCCACATGAACCTCCACAAGACGTTTACCACCCCTCATGGGGGTGGCGGGCCGGGCGCGGGCCCGGTCGGGGTCAAGGAGGAGCTGGTGCCGTTCCTGCCGGCGCCGACGGTGGAGCGAATGAACGGCCAGCTCACGCTCGACTACAGGCGGCCCCACTCGATCGGGCGGGTGCGCAGCTTCTACGGCAACTTCGGGATGCTGGTCCGGGCCTATACCTACATCCTGGCCATGGGCGGCGACGGCCTGAGCCAGGCCTCGCAGGACGCCGTCCTCTCGGCCAACTACCTGCGCAAGCTGGTGGAAGGTGACCTGGAGATGCCGCACGACGGGCCATGCATGCATGAGTTCGTGGCCAGCGCGCACGGCTTGCTGACGCACCACGGCGTGCGCGCGCTCGACATCGCCAAAGCGCTCCTCGACCGTCAGTTTTACGCGCCTACGGTCTATTTTCCGCTGGTCGTCCCCGAGGCGATCATGGTCGAGCCGACCGAGACCGAAAGCAAGGCCACCCTGGACGCCTTCGCGAAGGCTGTTAAGGACATCGTGACGGAGGCAAAGACCAACCCCCAGGGCCTGCACGACGAGCCCAAACACCTGCCGGTCGGGCGCCTCGACGAGGTCGCGGCCGCGCGCAGGATCAACTCCTATCTGGTCGGCCAGAGCGAGGACCCGATCCTGCGCTGGAAGGCACCGTCGGAAGGCGCCCCGAAAGACCCTTGTTAAGGCTCCTCAGGGGCCAATTTCGTATTCAAAATCCGGTAGAATTGAGATCCTGAAGCGCTGCCCAGTTGACCCCGCAACTTTCCACGCGCTGGGAGGGCCGAAACCCCGGTAATGGCGGTTAGAAAACCCCTTCCGGAGGCATCGCCGGACGCGCGCAGGGCGCACCCGGGAGTGAGGGCCCGTTCCCTAGGCGCGGACGTGGCGTATACCGCGGAGCAGATCCAGGTCCTTGAGGGCCGGGAGCACGTTCGGCGGCGTCCGAGCATGTACATCGGCTCGACGAGCGCCGAGGGCCTCCATCACCTGGTCTACGAGGTGGTCGACAACGCCGTCGACGAAGCCCTGGCCGGCTATGCCACGCGGATCGTCGTCACGCTGTTCGCCGACGGCAGCGTCCAGGTCGAAGACGACGGCCGCGGCATCCCGGTCGACGTTCACAAGAAGGAAGGTCTGTCAGCTCTGGAGCTGGTCATGACCCGCCTCAACGCCGGCGGCAAGTTCGGCGGCGGTGGATACAAGGTTTCCTCTGGGCTGCACGGGGTGGGCGTCTCGGCCGTCAACTTCCTTAGCGCAAGGCTGCAGGTCTGGGTGCGTCGAAGCGCCAGGACCTACTACCAGGAGTACGCGCGAGGCGTGCCGAAGGGCGCCGTGAAGGCAATAGGCAAGGCCGATGGCACTGGCGCGACGGTCCGGTTCTGGCCCGACCCCCAGATCTTCCCCGACACCCGGTTCGACCGTGAGGTGATCCAGCGCCGCCTGCGCGAGATGGCCTACTTGAACAAACGCCTTCAGATCGCTCTGACCGACGAGTCGCTTGGTTACGCGAGCACTTTCTACTTCGAAGGCGGCATCGTCTCGTTCGTCCGCGCCCTGAACCGCGACCATCAAGTGGTCAACCAGCTGCCGTTCTACGTCGACCGCGAGATCGAAGGCACGCAGGTCGAGATCGCGATGCAGTACAACGAGACCTTCGTCGAGAACGTGATCGCCTTCGCAAACACGATCCACACGATCGAAGGCGGCACGCACCTGACCGGTTTCCGCTCGGCCTTGACCAACGTCCTCAACCGCTATGCGCGGAAGGCCGGCATCCTTCGTGAGCAAGACCCCAACCTCACCGGCGAGGACGTACGTGAGGGCCTGACTGCTGTGATCAGCGTCAAGGTACTTGAGCCGCAGTTCGAAGGCCAGACCAAGGGCAAGCTCGGCAACGCCGAGGTGCAGGGCCACGTGTCTGTGGCCCTGACCGAAGGCCTCACGCAGTACCTCGAGGAAAACCCGTCCGAGGGCAGGCGCATCATCGAGAAGTCGTTGACCGCGGCGCGAGCACGTGAAGCCGCGCGCAAGGCTCGTGACCTGGTACAGCGCAAGAGCCTGCTGGAGTCCAGTACCCTGCCCGGCAAGCTAGCCGACTGCTCGGAGCGCGACCCCGCACTATGCGAGCTCTACATCGTCGAAGGTCTATCCGCCGGCGGCACCGCGAAGGGCGGTAGGGACCGCCGGTTCCAGGCGATCCTTCCGATGCGCGGCAAGATCCTCAACGTCGAGAAGGCGAGGCTGGACAAAGTCCTCAGCTTCGAGGTTATTCGCGATCTCATCACGGCAATGGGCGCGGGCATCGGCGACAACTTCAACATCGACAAGATCCGCTACCACCGCATTGTGTCGATGACGGACGCCGACGTAGACGGCAGCCACATCCGCACTCTGCTGCTGACGTTCTTCTTCCGTCACTTCCCGGAAGTGATCGACCGCGGTTACCTCTACATGGCACAGCCGCCCCTGTACAAGGTGTTCAAGGGCAAACAGGTCATCTGGGCTCGCTCCGACGCCGAGCGTGACAGAGCACTTCGGCAGCTCGGCAAGGGCGCCGAGATCCAGCGCATGAAGGGTCTTGGCGAGATGAACGCCGAGGAGCTTTGGGAGACGACGATGAACCCGGCGACGCGTGTGTTGCTGCGCGTCACGGTCGACGACGCTGCGGCCGCCAACGACACGTTCGAAAGGCTGATGGGCCCCGACGTGGAGCCGCGCAAGAAATTCATCCAGGCGCACGCCAAGAGCGTTCGAAACCTGGACATATAGGGGCCTCGCGTCATGCGAATCGCCGTCGACGCCATGGGCGGAGATCACGCGCCGGCGGAGATCGTGCGCGGCGCAGCCCAGGCTGCGGAGGAATACGGCATCGACATGTCCATCGTCGGCCTTCCGCACATGGTGCACCCGCTCCTGGATCACCACCCACGCCTGCAGCTCGTTCCCTGCACGCAGACGATCGCGATGGACGAGCAACCGGCACAAGCGGTGCGTGCCAAGCCCGACTCGTCGATGAGTGTTTGCGCGCGCCTGTGCAAGGAGGGCCGGGCCGACGGTTGGACGTCGGCCGGAAATTCCGGCGCGATAATGGCCGCCGCCGTCTTGATCCAGGGCCGGATCAGGGGCGTGGAAAGGCCAGCCCTCGGCTCGATCGTGCCGACGCGAAACGGTTTCTCCTATTTCCTTGATGTCGGCGCCAATGTCGACTCCAAGCCCGAGTACATGGTGCAGTTCGCGCAGATGGGCGCTGTTTACGCGCGTGAGATGCTGGGACGCCTCCGCCCAAGCGTCGCGCTGCTGAGCAACGGTGAGGAAGAAGGTAAAGGCGATGAGCGCGTCCGCGAGACGACGCGGCGCCTGAAAGGGTGGCTGCCGGGATTCGTCGGCAATGTGGAGCCGAAGGACATCTTCGACGCGCGTGCGGACGTGGTGGTGGCCGATGGCTTTGTCGGCAATATCGCAATCAAGATGGCCGAGGCGACGGCGGAGTTCCTTTTTCGCAACCTGCGTGAGGAGATTCCGAAAACGTTGTCGGGCAAGGTCGGCGGGGTGTTGATTCGCCCTCGCGTGCGCGACATCCGCGACCGCATCGACTGGCGTGAGTTCGGCGGCGCCCCGCTGCTGGGCATCGACGGCGTGGCAGTCGTCGCCCACGGTCGCTCTGACGCGCGGGCGATGAAGAACGCGATCCGGGTGACCCGCGACGCGGTCAAGAATGGGCTCGTCGGTAAGATTCGGGCGGAGGTGGGGAAGGCATGAGGAACGGCCGCACCCGGGTTGTCGTGACGGGGATGGGGACCGTCAACCCGCTCGGCAGGGACCTCGAGGAGTACTGGCACGGCCTGATCGAGGGTCGGAGCGGGGCAAGCCCGATCGAGCGGTTTCCGACCGAGCGCCTGGCCACGAAGTTCGCATGCCAGGTGAACTCGTTCGACCCGAAGGATTACATCGAGCGCAAAGCCGCCCAGCGCATGGCGCGCTTCTCTCAGATGGCCGTGGCTGCTTCCGGCATGGCGCTGGCCGACGCGGGCATCGACCTGTCCAACGAGGACGACTTCCGCGTCGGGGTCGCGATGGGCACTGGGATAGGCGCGTTTGACGACATGACCGAAGGCGCGGTCTCGTTTCACAACAAGGGCCGGCTGAATCCGCTCTACGCGCCAACGATCATCCCGAACATGGCGGGCGCCTCGGTGGCGATGCAGTTTCACCTGCGCGGCCCGAACACGACCGTGACGACCGCCTGCGCCGCCTCCACGCAAACGTTGGGCGACGCGACGCGCATGATCCAGCGCGGTGACGCGGACGTGATGCTCGCGGGCGGCAGCGAGGCGTCGCTCTGCGAAGTTGGCATCGCGTCGTTCAACGCCATCCGGGCACTGTCGACCCGCAACGACGCCCCGGAAAGGGCGAGCCGGCCGTTCGATCGCGACCGCGACGGATTCGTCCCCGGTGAAGGTGCGGGAACTTTGATCCTGGAGTCGCGCGAGCACGCGATTAACCGAGGGGCGCGCATATACGGCGAGGTCCTTGGCTACGCGACGACCAACGACGCTTTTCATCAGGTGGCGCCAGACGAGACCGGTGAGGCGCCGGCGAAGGCGGTCACGCTTGCCCTGAAAGATGCCGGCATCGAGCCCGGTGACGTCGACTACGTCAACGCGCACGGGACGTCGACTCAACTCAACGACGCCGGCGAGACTAAGGCGTTGAAGATCGCATTCGGCGAGCATGCGTACAAGGTCGCGATCAGCAGCACCAAATCGATGATCGGCCATCTTCTCGGCGCGGCCGGCGCGGTCGAGGCGATCGCGACGCTGCTCACCATCAACCGCGGCATCATCCATCCCACTATCAACTACGAAAATCCAGACCCGGACTGCGACCTCGACTACGTGCCCAACCAGGCGCGGCGCAAAGACGTGCGCATCGCCATCTCCAACGGCTTCGGCTTCGGCGGGCACAACGCGGTCGTAGTCCTGGCGAAGTACCAGGAGTAACGCGTTGGCAGACCAGACGATCGGCACTGTGCTCAATCGCAACCTCCAGGAGGAGATGCAGACCTCCTATATGGAGTACGCGATGTCCGTCATCATCAGCCGGGCGCTGCCCGACGTGCGTGACGGGCTGAAGCCGGTGCAGCGCCGGATCCTTTATGCGATGCACCGGGCCGGCGCCACGAGCGGCAGCCGGCACCGCAAGAGCGCCGCCTTCGTCGGCGACGTGCTGAAGCTCTACCATCCGCACGGGGAAGGCGCCGTATATGACGCGCTCGTGCGCATGGCGCAGCCCTTCTCGCTGCGCTATCCGCTCATCGACGGCCAGGGCAACTTCGGGAGTGTCGACGGCGACCCGCCCGCGGCGATGCGGTACACGGAGGCGCGCCTGTCCGCGATCACCGGCGAGCTGATGGCGGACATCGAGAAGCAGACCGTTGACATGGTGCCGAACTACGACGGGCAGGAAGAGGAGCCGTCTGTTTTGCCGGCACGCATCCCGAACCTGCTGATCAACGGCGCGTCGGGCATCGCGGTCGGCATGACGACAAACATCCCGCCGCACAACCTCCGCGAGATTACGGCAGGGGTGAAGCATCTGATCGACAACCCCGATGCCACGGCAGAGGACCTGCTCAGCTTCGTCCAGGGCCCCGACTTTCCGACCGGCGGCCTGATCATGGGCGCGGCCGGGATCAAGGCGGCCTACTCGACAGGCCACGGCCGGATCATCGTCCGGGCGCGCCACACTTTCGAGCAGGCTCCCAACGGTCGCGAGCGCATCATCATCGACGAGCTCCCATATGCCGTGAACAAGGCGGCGCTGGTGGCCAAGATCGCCGAGCTAGTGTCGGAGCGGAAGCTCGAGGGCATCGCCGACCTGCGCGACGAGTCCGACCGCCAGGGAATGCGGATCGTGATCGAGCTGAAGCGTGAGGCGAAGACGTTCACGGTCCTCAACAACCTGTACAAACACACACAGCTGCAGACGACGTTCGGCGTGATCATGCTCGCCATCGTCGATGGGCGGCCGGTGGTGCTCAGCCTGAAGCAAGCCCTGCAGCTCTTCATAGACCACCGCCGTGACGTGATCCTGCGGCGCACCAGGTTCGACCTCGAGCGCGCGCAGGAGCGGGCCCACATTCTCGAGGGTCTGAAAATCTGCCTCGACCACCTGGACGAGGTGATCAAGACCATCCGCGGCGCGTCCGACCAGGAGAAGGCATCGGAGCAATTGCAGGCGAAGTTCGGACTGTCCGAGCGCCAGGCGAAGGCGGTGCTCGCCCTGACCCTCGGCCGCCTGACCCGCCTCGAGCGCGGCAAGATCGACGAGGAGTACGAGCAGGTGATCAAGACGATCGCGTACCTCGAGAGCATCCTGGCCAGCGACCAGAAAGTGCGCCTCCTGATCAAGGTAGAGATGGACGACCTGGTCAAGAAGTACGGCGACGACCGCCGCACGGAGATCACCGACCAAGAGGCGACGGAGCTCTCGGCCGAGGACCTGGTGCCAAAAGAAGACGTCGTTGTGACGCTGACGCATCGCGGCTACGTGAAGCGGCAGCCGCTGCGTGTGTTCCGCGCCCAAAAGCGCGGAGGCGTTGGATTGAAAGGCGCCAAGCCGACCGCGGGCAGCGACGCTCCGAGCGGCACGCGCGAAGAGGACTACGCGCTGCATCTGCTCACCACACACACGCACGCTTCGATGCTGTTCTTCACCCAGAGCGGTCGGGTGTTCCAGCTGCGTGTGCACGAGGTGCCGGAGCGGGAGCGGCAGGCCAAGGGCGTGCCGATCAACAACCTGATCGACATTGGATCTGATGAACGCATCACAGCCGTGTTCGTACGCCCGGAGACGGAAAGCGAAGCTCACTACATGCTGATGGTCACGAAGAACGGATACATAAAGAAGACGGCGATGGCGGAGTACGCCAACGTCCGCCGCAACGGTCTGATCGCGATCAATCTGCAAGATAACGACGAGCTGGATTGGGTGACGCCGACAAGTGGATCCGACGAGGTGATCATCGGAACCGAGCTCGGCAAGGCGATCCGGTTCGCTGAGACGGAGGTGCGAGCGATGGGACGCGACACGCAGGGCGTGATCGGCATCAAGCTGGGAAAGGGCGATGCGGTGGCCGGGATGGCAACGGTCGTCGAGGGCGGCGACCTGCTGGTAATGACGCAGAGGGGCTACGGCAAGCGAACGCCGCTCTCCGAGTACCCGATCAAGCACCGCGCCGGCCAGGGCGTGTTCACGCTCAAAGTCACCGACCGCGTCGGCAAGCTGGCTGCGGTGCGCGTGGTGAGCGATCCCGAAGAGGAGGTCCTCGTCATCAGCGCCTCCGGCATGGTGCTGCGCACGCGGGTGGGCGCCATCTCGAGGATCGGACGGCAGACCCAGGGCGTGATCGTGATGCGGCTGGCGCCGGACGACCAGGTGGTGGCGATTGCGCCGGTGGCCGGCATCGAAGAAGGTGACGGCAAGGAGTGAGCGCTCAAGACCTTGGCCTGATCGGCATCTGGCTCCTGGTCGCGAGCGCGGTGTTGATCATCATCGAGCTGTCGCTCGCTGGCCTCTGGTCGGTTCGCCTTTCCAGGCGCGCGCGCGAGCTCAGTGAACAAATGCGCCGCGAGCAGGCGCAGCTGCAGGCTGACGTCGAGCGTTTGGAAGAGTCGCTGGCGGAAGCGATTGAGCTGTGGCAGCCATATGGGCGCCTGCTGCGATGGCTGCGCCACCCGCTGACGATCGCGCTGCTCCAGTCATACGCTCGGCGCAGGGCGACGGTCAGATGAGCGCACAGCGCACACGGTCTGGCTCGCAGCCGGAAACCTTCGCCCAGCAGGCGACGGAGGATGCGGTAGCACGGGAGCGCGCAAGGATGGCGCGTGAGCTGCACGACGGCATCGCCGCCGAGCTCGCGGGTGCGATCTCGCTGTTCAAGGTATATCGCGAGAAAAACAAGGAACCGGACGAGACGCTCGAGAACATCTTTGCGATCCTCGAGCAGTCGTTGAAACATGTGCGTGAATCTCTGGCCGAGCTGCGGCCGGCGGCGATCGGTCCCGGTGGAGTGGTCGAGGATCTGCACCGCGTGGCAAAAGAGTTCTCTCGGCTTTACAGCATCCGAGTCGAGCTGTCGAGCAACGGCACCGAAGATCTGCTCGCTCGACAGCACCGTGAGGTCGTCGCCCAGGTCGTGCGGGAGGCGTTGACGAACGTCCGGCGGCACAGCGGGTCTTCGATCTGCCGCGTGAAGCTGGGATTCGCCGCGCGGCCGTTTCTGATCGAGGTTTCGGATGAGGGGAAGGGCTTCAGCGCCGACATTATTGGCGGATACGGCCTGATGGGAATGCGCGAGCGAGCGGCCGGAATCGGCGGGCGTCTCGAGGTGGTAAGCACTGAAGGCCGCGGCACGACGGTCTTCCTCTTCGGCCCGAAGTAGCCGCTACCAGGTCATCCGCTGCAGCTGGAAGGCCGGGAACTTCAGGTCGTCCGCCGTGATCGACTGCAGCTTCCGGGTGACCTGATCGACTAGCGTGCGCGCCTGGCGCTCGTCGAGATGGACCGCGCGCGCGACCTCCGAAGCCGACAGGCCGTAGCTAAGGAGGTGGGCGACCTCGCTTTCGGCCTCAGTCAGCCGGCTCATCGGTCCCCTGAGGGCAGTGACCATGGGCGCCAAGGTGTAGCCAAGCGAATGAAGGTAGGCGGCTTCGTCGTCTGTGTACCAGTGGTCGACGCGGCAACCGACGACCAGCAATCCGACGGGCCGGCGGCCCCGCTCTCCGACCGGCGCGTAGAGGATGGCAGGCCAGTCGAGCTCCCAGTCGTGTTGATTGGAAGAGTCGCAGTTTCGGAAAACCGTGTTGACCACAATTGGCTTCTGCTCGTAAAGCGCGCGCCGCGAGAGGGGCATCAGCGGCCGGCTGCGGAGTAATTTGCGCGAGATCTCCGAGCCTGCGACGGGCTGCATGCAGCCGCCGCGGAGGTAGCCAAGGACCCACCGGTCGTGTCGCACGGCGTTCAGGGCCAGTCCCAGCCGGCGTCTGGCTTGCTGGAGGTCTGGGAGCTGGCCCATGTTGGCAGGCTATTTCCCGACTGGATTTCTGACCTCATCGCTGGTTCAGCTTTTCCTCAAGAATCCCTGAACCTGCTAGCTTGCGGGTGGGGAGATTGGAGGCGTGACCGCCAGGTTGCTCGTGGTCGATGACGAGCCCCGGACGGCGGAGCTGACTGCCGAGGTGCTCCGGCGGGCGGGTTATTCGGTGAATGTCGCGGGCAGCGGCACTGAAGCCCTCGAGCACGTTCGCACGGGGTCGCCAGATCTGATGTTGCTCGACTACGAGATGCCGGATATGGAGGCGCCGGAGGTGTTGGACCAGCTCCGCTCGGGAGGCGAGAGGGTGCCTTTTCCAGTGATCATCCTCACCGGCGCCCGCTACTCGCCAGGGGACCAGGTCGTGGGCTTTGGACACGGAGCGACCGATTTCATCACGAAAGGCGGCGACCGCCAGGTCATGCTGGCCCGCGTCGCCGGCGCCTTACGCGACTGGTTGCCGGTGTCAGGCGCAATGGTCCGGGGCCGGCTGCGTGTCGATGCTCTTCGAGGCGAGGCGCGCCTTGGAAGCCGGAAGATGAAGCTCGAGCGGCGGCCGCTGATGATGCTGCAGCTCCTCGCCAGTCGCTCCGGTGATGTGGTGCCCCGAGCGGAGCTGCTCGAGCGCGTGTGGGGCACGTCGTACACAGGTTTCGAGCACAGCCTCGAACAGGCGGTCCACCAGATTCGCCGCGAGCTGCGCGAGCCAGGTTGGATCGAGACGGTTCGTGGGATCGGATACAGGCTCGTCGAACAACCCTAAGCTGGCGGCGGCGCTGCATCGACTGCGGTCGACCCTGGCTCGCGCCCGAGCGGAGCTGGAGCTGGCGGCAACAGATGGCGGCTCAGTGCCTGCTAAGCGGCTGGAAGGCGATTTGCGCGAGGCGCTGGAGCTGCTCGGCCAGGTGGAGGCAGCCGCGTTCTCTCTTGTTTCCGTCCTGGTCGTTGACGACGACGAGCGGCTTGGCGAGCTTACTGCCCGAGGTCTGCGCCGCCGGGGGTACGAGGCCGAGTCCGCGGGCGGTCTTCGTCCGCTAAGGCCTCGCGAGGTCGTGGTGTTCGACCTGAGCCTGTCTTCGTCGCTCTCGGCGGCCGATTTGAATGCGCTGCGAGTCGCCCGGCCGATCGTGGTCACGGGCGCGTCCGACCCGGCTTCACGCGCTGTCGCGGAGGACCTGGGTGCGAGCGACTACCTGGTCAAGCCGGTCGAGGTCGAGGACCTGGTGGCGGCAATCAATCGGCGTACTGCGGAAGCGCGACCGTAAACACGGCACCGCGCCGGCCGCCCTCGTAAAGCAGCTGGCCGTGATGCTCGCGGACCACGCCGTAGGACATGAACAGGCCAATGCCGGTGCCGGTCTCCTTGGTCGTGAAGTGAGGCTCGAATAGACGGTGGCGATTTTCGTCGGCGACGCCGGGTCCATCGTCAGTCACGCTGAAGGTCGACGTGCCGGCGCGCCTGCCCGTGGTGACGTTGACGTGGCCGCCGACAGGAGCGGCATCGATGGCGTTGTTTACAAGGTTGGTCATGACTTCGCGCAGGAGCAGAGGATCGGCCTTGACCTTGACCTCTTCAGGTGATTCTCGGAGACCCAGCTCGATCAGCTTTGCCCTCGCTCGCGGTCGCGCCATGCCTACGGACGTGGTTGCCAGCTCGTTGAGGTCGACCGGTTCTTTGGCAAATGTGACGCGAGGAGTCGCTCCCTGCGCGAGCCCGCGGAGGGCTGTCACAGCGTCGTTTGTGGCAGCCGTTGCGGTCTCGACGGCTTCGCGATCGACCGGATCAAGGCGATGGATGTCGATCTCCTTGAGATACCCAAGCGCAGTCGCGAGGTGGTTGCGGAGATTGTGCACGACACCCTCAACTGCCCGACTGTGAAAGAGATGCCGGTCGGCGTCAGAGAGCTCCGACTCAAGTACACGCCT
>DATEGC010000078.1:0-30112 GCA_035280285.1 Candidatus Dormiibacterota bacterium
CGGTCTGAGCTCGCCGACCGCGTCGTCCGCGTCAACCGCGTCGCGAAGGTCGTCAAGGGCGGTCGCAAGTTCTCGTTCAGCGCACTGATCGTGGTCGGCGACATGAACGGGCGCGTCGGCGCGGGCATCGGCAAGGCCCGCGAGGTGACGGAAGCCATCCGCAAGGGGATGGAGGTCGCCAAGCGCAACATGATCACGGTGCCCATGGTCGGCACCACCATCCCGCATGAAGTGCACCTCAAGCTGGGCGCAGCGCGGATCATGCTCAAGCCCGCGGCGCCCGGCACCGGTGTCATCTCCGGCGGCGCGATGCGAGCCGTGATCGAGACCGCCGGCATCAAGGACATCCTTACCAAGTCGCACGGCACCAACAATCCGATCAACACCGTGCGCGCCACGCTTGCAGCGCTGCAGCAGCTAAAGACCGCACCACAAGTCGCCGAGCTGCGCGGCCGCGAGGTCGACCAGATGGTTGGCAAGAGGCTTGCGGCCGCCTACAAGGGCACTGAGCCTGCCAGCAGCAACGGGGCGCCTGAGCGCGCGAAGGGCGCATAAATGGCCCAGACAAAAATGGTCCAGACAAAAACGATCAAGGCCACGCTCCTGAAGTCCCCGATCGGAGCCAAGCCGCAGATCCGCGCGACGGTCCAGTCGCTCGGCTTCCGCCGCATGAACCAGACTCGCGAGCTGCCTGACAACCCTGCAATCCGGGGCATGCTGAGGCAGGTCTCCTTCCTTGTTGCGGTGGAGGGGCAGCCGTTCGAGCGCCCCCGGCGCAGCCGTTATAAGATCTGGCGCTCCCGTTCAGCGAAAAAACACCAGAGGGGCAACTGACGAGAGATGCAGCTCCACGATCTCAAACCTTCTCCCGGAGCGCGCCGCCGTCCGCGACGCGTCGGCCGCGGCACCGGCTCTGGCAGGGGCAAGACCTCGGGCCGCGGCCAGAAGGGTCAGAACGCACGCAGCGAAGGCTTCCGCCTGGGCTTCGAGGGCGGCCAGATGCCGTTCTCGCAGCGGATCCCCAAGCTCCCCGGCTTCAAGAACCGGTTCAAGAAGCTCTATTCGGTCGTGAACATCTCAAAGCTGAGCCGCTTCGCCGACGGCGCCAAGGTCAATGCGGAGAGCCTGCTGGAAGCCGGGCTGGTGCGAAATGACAGGGAGATCAAGATTTTGGGGGCCGGGCGCCTGAAGCGCAAACTGACGGTCGAAGCACACGCGATCAGCAACAGCGCGCGAGAGGCGATCGAAAAGGCGGGTGGAACCGTGACCGTCCTTGGGCAGAAAGCACCAGAACACGCACCCCAAGAAAACGCCGAACAAGAAGAAGCCAAACCGGAGTAACCGATGAACCTCCTCGAGGCGCTCATCAATGCGATCCGGCTGCCTGAGCTCCGGAACAAGATCCTGTTCACCGGCGGCATCCTGATCATCTTCCGGCTGTTCGCCAACATCGCCATCCCCGGCGCCAAGCAATCCGCCCTCGCCCTGCTCTTCAACCAGCAGGCCCTGCTCGGACTCCTGGACCTGTTCTCAGGAGGCGGCCTGTCGCGATTCAGCATCGTCGCGATGGGCATGAACCCCTTTATCAACGCCACCATCATCATGCAGCTGATGACTGTGATCTCCGAGCGCATCAAGGAGATCCAGAAGGAAGGTGAGCAGGGCCGCCGCAGGATCCAGCGCTACAGCCGCTGGCTGACCGTCGCGCTGGGCGCCGGCCAGGCTTACGGATTCACGGTTCTCTTCCAGAACACGAACCCCGCGATCCTCGGACCGCTCGATTGGTTCCAGCGCCTGCAGATCATCCTGGTCCTGACCGCCGGCACGGTGATGCTGATGTGGTTCGGCGAGCTGATCACCGAGTACGGCATCGGCAACGGCGTGTCGCTGATCATCTTCGCCGGCATCATCGGTCGTGGCCCGCAGGGCGTCGTCTCGGTATTCAGCGCGCACTCGACGGGCGGCGGCCTGGCGGACTACCTTCCGTTCATTCTCTTCGGCACGATCGCCCTCGTCATGACCGCGGTGATCATCTACGTCCAGCAGGCCGTGAGGAAGATCCCCATCCAGTCGGCGCAGCGCGTCGCGGGTGGGCGCGAGGTGGGGCGGAGGGCGAGCTTCCTGCCACTGCGCGTCAACCACGCAGGCGTGATCCCGATCATCTTTGCGATCTCGGTCATGTTCCTGCCGACGATCATCGCCAACTACTTCAATGCGGCTCCCCCCGACTCGTGGTACTACCGCGCCGCGCATTGGATACAGGGCAACTTCGCACCAGACACCCCGAACGTGCCTATGGCCGTGACCTATAACGCGCTGTATTTCCTGTTCACGTTCGGGTTCACGTACTTCTACACGGCGATCACGTTTGACGTGAACGACGTGGCGGAGAACCTGAAACGCTACTCCAGCTTCATCCCAGGAATCCGCCCGGGACGTCCTACCGCGGACTATCTGCAGGCGGTCATGAACCGAGTCACATTCGTGGGTGCCGTATTCCTCGGCTTCATCACCGTGATCCTTCCGATCGCCACGGCCAAGATCTCCGGTATCCCGCATCAGCAGATGTACCTCGGTGGCACGGCGATCCTCATCGTTGTCGGCGTAGCCCTCGATACGATGAAACAGCTGCAGACGCAGCTCGTGATGCGCCAATACCGCGGCTTCATCAAGTGAACCTGCTCCTGTACGGCGCACCTGGCTCCGGCAAGGGGACGCAGGCCAACATGCTGCGCTCCCACTTCGGCATCCCGCACATCGCAACCGGTGACATGCTCCGGGCGGAGATCGCGGCCGGCACCGAGCTCGGCCGCAGGGCCCAGCCCATCCTTGCGGCGGGCCAGTACGTCTCCGACGACATCATGATCGGCATGATCCGGAACCGCCTCCGCCAGCCGGACTGCGAGCCCGGATTCATCATCGACGGCTTCCCCCGCACCGTCCCACAGGCCGAGGCGCTCGACAGCTTGATGCTCGAGCTAGGCAAGCGCTTCGACCGCGTGATCTACCTGAAGGTGGACATCGACGAGCTCCTGCGCCGCCTGTCGGGCCGCCTGGTCTGCCCAGTCTGCCAGCGCACCTACCCTCCGGGCACGCCGGCCTGCCAGGCCGACGGCAGCCACCTCGCTCAGAGGGAGGACGACAAGCCGGAGGCTGTTCTGCCACGGATCGAGATCTACCTCGAAAAGACTGTCCCGGTGCTCGACCACTACCGGGTTGGCGGCCTGGTTTCCGAGATCGACGGCCGGGGAACAATTGAGGAGATAAGCCGCCAGGTGTTGGCTGCTGCCAACGGCCAGGTGGTGAAAGCCGCAAAGAGATGATCAATCTCAAGACCGCCCACGAGATCGACCTAATGGCCCACGCGGGCAGCCTGCTCGCGTCCGTCCTGCCGCCGCTGAAGGCGGCCTGCAAGCCGGGCGTCAAGACGATCGAGCTGGATCGGATCGCCGACAGGCTGATCCGCGCCGGCGGCGCCACTCCGGGCTTCCTGGGCTACAACGGCTTCCCGCGCTCGATCTGCGTCTCGATCAACGACGAGGCTGTGCATGGCATCCCGGGCAACCGCAAGATCGCGGAAGGAGACCTGGTCAGCCTCGACCTGGGCCTGGTCCTGGACGGGTTCTGGGCCGACGTCGGGGTGACGGTCGGGGTCGACGAGATCACGCCGGAGGCTGCGCGCCTGCTCAAGGTGACCGAGCAAGCCCTGTACGTGGGCATCGACAAGGCCCGGCCGGGCGGTTACCTGGGCGACATCTCGTCAGCCATCCAGACGCACGTCGAGAGCAACGGTTTTTCGGTCATCCGGCAGTTCGTCGGCCACGGGATCGGCCGCCAGATGCACGAAGACCCGCAGGTTCCCAACTTCGGCACCGCCGGCACCCCGCCCCGGCTGAAGCCGGGCATGACCCTGGCCATCGAGCCGATGGTCAACGCCGGCGGCCACGAGGTGTACATGAAGCCGGACGGCTGGACGATCTGCACCGCCGATGGGTCCCTTTCCGCCTACTTTGAGCACACTGTCGCTATCACGGAAAAGGGGCCGGTCGTACTCACGAAGGGGGATCTCCAGTAGTTTGGTACAATCGCCGTTCGTGCCCCAACGCCCCTCACTCGTGAAGGGGGTCGTGGTGGAGCCTCTTCCCAACGGTGTCTACAGGGTTGAGCTCGAGAACGGGGCGAAGGTCCTCGCTCACGTCGCCGATCGCGCCGGCACCCACTTCACGCGGCTCCTCGCCGGGGACAAGGTGGGGGTCGAGCTCGCGACCAGTGACCGGTCGCGGGGGCGGATTCGAGAGATTTGGAGATGAAGGTACGGCCGTCCGTCAGGAAGATGTGTCCGAGCTGCAGGGTGATCAAGCGCAACGGCGTGGTGCGCGTGATCTGCTCAAAGACGCCCAAACACAAGCAGAGACAGGGATGAGGACCTAACAAGAAGAAGAATGGCGAGAATCGCAGGCGTCGACATTCCCCCGGCGAAGCGCGTGGCCGTGTCCCTGACATACATCCACGGGATCGGCAACACGACCGCAAACAAGATCCTGAAGATGGCCAACATCGACCCCGACAAGCGAACCAAGGACTTGCCGGAGGAGGAGGTCGCGCGGCTGCGCCAGGTGATCGACCGCCTCGCTACGGCCAAGGACATCGTCATCGAAGGTGACCTCCGCCGCGAGGTGGCGACCAATATCAAGCGCCTGACAGAGATCGGCTCCTACCGAGGCCAGCGGCACCGCCGCGGCCTGCCCGTACGTGGTCAGCGCACTCGCACCAACGCGCGCAGCCGGCGCGGACCCAAGCGAGCCGTGGCCGGCAAGAAGAAGGTCAAGGCAGGCAAGTGATGGAGCCCTCCTGATGGCCAAGCAGAAGAAGGTCGTCCGCACGCGGCGCCGCGAGCGCAAGAACGTTGTCAACGGCCAGGCTCACATCCAGAGCACGTTCAACAACACGATCATCTCGATCAGCGACGTCGACGGGAACGTCATTGCCTGGGGCTCGGCCGGGGCGCAAGGCTTCAAGGGCAGCCGCAAGTCGACACCGTTTGCCGCCCAGCAGACCGCGGAGGCAACCGCCAAGAAGGCTCTCGAGCACGGCATGCGCTCGATCGAAGTCTTCGTGCGCGGGCCGGGTGCCGGTCGTGAAGCGGCCATTCGCTCTCTGCAGGCGACGGGGCTCGAGGTGAGCGCGATCACCGACGTGACCCCGATTCCTCACAACGGCTGCCGCCCGCCGAAGCGGAGGCGCGTCTAGCACATGGCGAACTACAGCGGCCCCGTCTGCCGCTTCTGCCGCCGCGAGGGCGCCAAGCTCTACCTGAAGGGCGAGCGCTGTTACACGCCGAAGTGCGCCATCGAGCGCCGCGCGTTCGCGCCCGGCATGCACGGGCAGGCGCGCAAGCGCAAGACGTCGGACTACGGCCTGCAGCTGCGCGCGAAGCAGAAGGCCCGCCGCATCTACGGCCTGCTGGAGAAGCAGTTCCGCAACTACTTCGACCAGGCCTCCAACGAGCCGGGCGTGACCGGCCTGAACCTGCTGCGGCACCTGGAGCTTCGCCTGGACAACGTCGTCTACCGGCTCGGCCTCGGCACGTCGCGCAAGCAGGCGCGCCAGCTCGTCACGCACCGACACTTCGAAGTCAACGGCGATACGGTCAACGTGCCGTCCTACCAGCTCAAGCCGGGCGACGAGCTCAAAGTCAAGGGCTCAGATGGGGTTTTTGACGTGGCCCTGGATGCGTCCAAGGTGCGTCCGGTGCCGGCCTGGCTTTCCTTCAACACGGACGACAAGTCCGCCAAGATCCTCGCCCGCCCGGAGCGCCACGAGATGGAGTCCGGCGTCGAGGAACAGCTGATCGTCGAGTTCTATTCAAGGTAGTCGGAGGTAGATAACCCAAAAAGTGGCGATTGACACGCAGATGACTGTGACCCCCCAGGTCCGCAAGCTCGAAACGAGCGCGAACTACGGCAAGTTCGACATCGAGCCTCTGGACCCGGGGTTTGGAACCACGCTCGGCAACACGCTTCGCCGCGTGCTGCTCTCTTCGCTCTGGGGCGCGGCGGTGACGTCGATCCAGATTGACGGTGTCGCTCACGAGTTCACGGCGATTCCACACGTCAAGGAGGACGTGACCGAGGTCATCCTCAACCTGAAGAAGCTTCGTCTGAAGACATTCACCGAGGACCCGATCACGCTCCTGCTCGACGTCAAGGGGCCGGCTGAGGTGCGCGCCTCGCACATCCAGGCCACCTCGGACGTCGAGATCGTGAATCCTGACCTCTACATCTGCACGCTGGCCGCCAGGGGCCACCTGCGGATGGAGCTGAACGTGGAGCGGGGCAAGGGATACGTGCCCGCCGAGCGCAACAAGCGCGAGGGCCAGCCCATCGGCGTAATCCCCATTGACTCGATCTTCTCTCCGGTGGAGAAGGCGAACTTCGTCGTCGAGAAGACCCGCGTCGGCCAGTCGACCGACTACGACCGCCTGATCATCGAGGTCTGGACAGACGGCACGATGTCCCCCGAGGAGGCGGTCAGCCACTCGGCGGAGCTGTTCACACAGCACCTCAACCTGTTCGTGAAGTTCCGTGACAACATCGAGCGACATGAGCAGGACATGCGCGGCGAAAAGACCGGCCAGAACCGGCTGATGGACACGCCGATTGAGGAGCTCGACCTGTCGGTCCGCGCTTTCAACTGCCTGAAGGCGAACGAGATCCAGACGGTCGGCCAGCTTCTTCAGAAGCGGGAGGAGGAGCTGCTGGCGCTGCGGAATTTTGGTCGCAAGTCGCTGGACGAGATCAAGGAAAAGCTGGTCGAGAAAGGCTTTATCAAGCCCGAAGAGATGGGCACGGTCCTGCGCGGCTAGGAGCGAACGTTGCGACACAAAAAAAGCGGCCGCCGCTTTAACCGGGACACCGACGCGCGCAAGGCGCTGATGCGCAATCTGTGCACGTCGCTGCTTGAGAGCGGCCGCATCACAACTACCGAAGCGCGAGCCAAAGAGCTCCGGCGCTGGGTCGAACGTCTGATCACCACCGCCAAGGAGCAGGACGTCAACGCTCGCCGTCGGGTGAGCGAAAAGGTTTCCAAGCCCGAGGTGGTGGAGAGGCTGTTCTCCAACCTGATGCCGCGCCTGGCTGAGCGGCCGGGTGGCTATACGCGAATCATCCACAAGGGACCACGATTGGGCGACGCGGCGCCGATGGTGATCATCGAACTGGTTGATTAATGCGCTCTGCGCGCGCCCGGCGGGACTAGGTCCACATTCGTTTCAAAATTGAATATCAAGGTCGTGCTGGAGTACGACGGGTCGAACTTCGCAGGCTGGCAGCAGCAGGCAAATGGAAGGACCGTCGAGGCGGAGCTGAAGCGGGCCCTGCGCTCGATAACGGGCAAGGAACACACCGTCTACGCCGCCGGGCGCACCGATGCGGGAGCGCATGCGGAAGGCCAGGTCGTGAACTTTCACAGCGATGCGCGGATCTCGCAGCACCGCCTCATTGCTGCCCTGAACGCCCATCTGCCGGACGACATTGCGGTGCTATTGGCCGAGGAAGTGCCCGACGATTTTCACGCCCGCTACTCCGCTCGCTGGCGCCGGTATCGATACCGGTACCTCGACCGGCCATCGAGGCCCGCGCTGGAGCGAAGTCGGTGCTGGTATGTGCGAGGGCGGCTGGACACCGACGCGATGTCAGAGGCGGCCAAGGCGCTGGTGGGCAAGCACGACTGGACCAGCTTCTGCTCGGCCTCCGAGCCGGCCGGCGCGAGGGTGCGCGAGATGCGCTCAGCGCGTGTGGCGCGGCACGGCGACCTCGTGGAGCTGGAGCTGGTCGCGGAGGGCTTCCTCCGGGGCATGGTGCGCAGCATCGCGGGCGCGCTGGCCGAGGTGGGCCGGGGTAACCGGCCGCCGAAATGGATGGGAGAAATCCTCCGGGCGCGCGACCGCTGGCAAGCGCCGCGAACCGCGCCCGCGGGAGGGCTGACTTTGATGGAAGTGATTTACTAAGGAACCCGAATTGAGCAAACAGAAAACCTGGACGGCGAAAGCCATAGATCTGAAGAGCGACTGGTATGTCGTCGATGCGACAGACCAGGTTCTCGGCCGCCTCGCCTCAGGCGTGGCCGCGATCCTGCGCGGCAAGCACAAGCCCACGTACACGCCTCACCTGAACAGCGGCGACCACGTCGTAGTCATCAACGCCGCCAAGGTGAAGGTCACCGGCAGCAAGCTCCAGACCAAGGAATACACCAGGTACACTGGCTACCCGGGCGGCCTCCGCAAGCGAACCCTGCAGCGCGCCCAGGAACTCGACCCCACGTTCCCTGTCACGACCGCCGTCCGCGGCATGCTGCAGCGCAACACGCTCGGCGCCGATATGCTGAAGCGCCTTCGCGTCTACGCCGGCGCGGAGCACGGTCACAAAGCGCAGAAGCCAAAGACGGTCACCTTCGACACAAAAGGAAACATCAAGATTGGCTGAAACACTTAATCGAGGCACCGGCCGCCGCAAGAACGCAATCGCACGCGTGCGCCTGCAGCCGGGCGAGGGCCGCGTCACCGTGAACGAGAAAGATCCGCTCGCGTACCTGGGTCGCCGGGTGCTCGAGATGGCGGCGCTCGCGCCGCTGCGCGTCACTGGAACTCAGCGCAAATTCGACGTCACCGTCAAGGTTATCGGCGGCGGCACGAGCGGGCAGGCGGGCGCGATCGCGCACGGCATCGCCCGCGCGCTTACCCGCTTCGACCCCGACTTTCGCGCGCCGCTGAAGAAGGCCGGCCTGCTGACGCGCGACGCGCGGATGAAGGAGCGCAAGAAGTACGGACTGAAGCGGGCTCGGAAAGCTCCCCAGTACACGAAACGGTAGAGGTCGTCGCCCGCCGGCTCGACTGGCCGGAATGGAAGAACACTCGGGACCTCGGTGGTCTTCCGCGCGGCGGTGGCGTGACGCGGTCCCGCGTGCTGATTCGTTCAGATCGCCTGGGCAACCCCACGCCGGCCACACGCGAGGCGATGAGGACCTACGGGGTGACCACCGTGCTCGACCTGCGCAGCGAGTCCGAAGTGCTGGGTTCACCGAGTCCGTTTGCTGACGGCTTCGAGCTGCGATACGTTCACAGGATCCTGATCGACGACGCGAACATGACCCGCATCGGCGACGCACAGGGCATGTTCGACCGCTATCTGCACATAATCGAGAAGCGGGGGCAGGGGTTTCGCGACGTATTAACGACACTCGCTGAGGCCGAGAACGGCGTGCTGTTCCACTGCTATGCGGGCAAGGACCGCACCGGCCTGGTTACGGCCATGCTGCTCGCCCTGGCCGGCGTCCGACCCGACGACATCGCGGCGGACTATGCCGAGACCGACCAGCAGCTCGCCCGGCAATACGAGGTGTGGATCAGCGAGGCCGAGCCGGAAAAGCGCGATTCCGTCCGCGACGAGCTGCGCTGCCCGCCGGAACGAATACTCGGCGTCCTGGATTACATCGAACGCAAGTGGGGAGGAGTCGCGAGCTACCTCGAAGCCGCCGGAATGACACCTTCGAACATCGACCTGGTGAGCTCGAAACTGACATAGAACCCGGAGCACTCCGCGGACGCCTTGTCGAGCCTCGGCCGGACTAGGGATTTGAACGCTTCGGGCAGAGCGGCTTGGTGGCTCTGGCGGCTCGAGGATATGCAGTGGATCGGACACTGCCCTCTCAATCGAAAGGCAGACAACGTCTACTTTGCCGGGCTCTATATCTCACGAGGGCGCGGCCGCTATAGCGGAGGCTATGGCGCAGAGGCGTACCGATTGATGTGCCGCTACGCAGTCGAAAGGCTCGGCGCGATCAAGGTGCTCGGGGAAGACGCGAACCTCGACCGCAAGTCGGCCCTGGAAGAAGCGGGATTCGGACTTGTCAGTGCTCTCCCGCCCCAGCATGCGAAGCGCCGTAGAGGCTGTGGGATCTGACGCTTCAAGTGGACGCTTAAGCCGCGCCTAGTCGCGCGGGGGCATGCGGATCTCAACCTTGCGGCAGTTGCCGCACGCAAGGACTTCGAGCGACATCAGCCCTTCGCCGAGCTCTGACCATTCACCCATCAACAGCTTCCAGCCGCCGGAGCTGCCCCCAACTCGGAACTGCTCCACCCCGATCGACTGCAGTTGTGAGCCGCACCGCAAGCAAGCATTCGGGTCGGTCGTCATGGATCGACCTCCTCTCTTAACAACCTGGATTGGCGACGCCTATGCGCCTCGAGAGAATTCCCCACATGAAGAAGAACGCACCCGTCGTCAAGCAGCTCTATCGTCTCAACCTCGAGCCGCGTGTGATCGACCAGATCACCAAGCTTGCCGCCCGTACCGGCGAGCCCAAGACCCGGCTCGCCGCGCGCCTGTTCACTGAGGCGGTGATGACCTTCAAGCCGAGCAAGATCGGGGCCGGCCGCTAGCTACGAGCGCGTGCCTCGGCGGCGGTCGGTTCCTCGGAGCGGGCGTACATGGCCTCGATCTCTCCCGCGTACTTCTCGGAGATGACGCGGCGCTTGAGCTTGAGCGTCGGAGTCAGCTCCGCCGACTCGGCCGTCCACTCGACCGGAAGGATGGTGAAACGCTTGACCCCCTCGACCTGAGAGACGTGGCGGTTGGTCTCGTCGACCACCTTCTGGATCTCCGCTCGGACCGCGGGGTGCTCCGCCAGCTCGGCCAGCGTGTCAAAGGTGATGCCGGCCTTGCGAGCCCAGAGCGGCGCCACCTCCTGGTCGAGCACGATCAGCGCTGCGACGTAGGGCCGACGGTCGCCGATGACGGCCGCCTGGCCGACCAGCGGGTGCTGCTTCAACAGCGCTTCGAGGTTGGCCGGCGAGATGTTCTTCCCGCCGGCGGTGATGATCAGCTCCTTCTTGCGGTCGATGATGCGGAGATAGCCCTCGTCATCGATGGTCCCGACGTCGCCGGTGTGCAGCCAGCCTTCAGAGTCGATCGTCTCGGCCGTCTTCTCAGGTTGCTTGTAGTAGCCGCGCATCAGGTTGCCGCCTCGGAGCAGCACCTCGCCGTCGTCCGCGATCTTCATCTCGACGCCGGGGTCAGCGATGCCCACGGTGCCGTTCTTGATCGCCTCGAGCGGGTTGTATGTAGCCCCGACTGTGCACTCGGTCATGCCCCAGCCCTCCCAGAGGTTGATCTCCAGGGCCTGGAAGAACTCGATGACTTCCGGGTTGATCGGCGCGGCGCCGGTGATGGCCCACTCCAGGTCTTCGAGCCCGACTTTCGCTCGGATCGCCATCCACACCGGGCGAGCGCGCTCGGCCATCGCCAGCAGCTCCGCCGACGGGTCCTGCCGGGCCTGGCGCAGCTTGACCAGCTTGCGGCCAACCTCGATTGCCTGGAGGATCGCACCCCGCCGCTGCTCGTCCGGGTCTGCCTGGATGCCGGCGGTCAGCCCCGCCTGCAGCTTTTCCCACACGCGCGGGACTCCGATCAGGGATGTCGGCCTCACCTCGGCCGCGTACGCGAAGAGCTGCGCCGGATCGGGGCAGAAATGAACGATCGACTGCTGGCGAATCGCACCGTAGTGACCAACGAACCGCTCGAAAACATGCGCAAACGGGAGGTAGGAGATGTGGCGATGTCCGGTCCGGTTGAGGAACGCAGTTGCCGACTCGGCCATCCAGCAGATGTTGCTGTGGGCCTCCATCACGCCCTTGGGTGGGCCCGTCGTGCCAGAGGTGTACACAAGCGTAGCGAGGTCATCGGGCGTGACGCGCCGCCACTCCTCGAACGCCCCTGGATCACGATCGTCCGCGGCCTTGCCGCGCGACAGGAGCGACTCCCAGTTCGTGACGCGGTCGTCGAGCGCCACGTCCGCGGGGTCCATGACGATGACGGCGCGCAGCCTGGGGAGCTGGTCTCGCACGGCCTCGAACTTCGACAGGAACGCGGCGTCCTCAACGATCGCGACCACCGCGTCGCAGTGGTTAGCGATGTACTGGACCTGCTCCGGGGCGAGCGTGTTGTAGAGGCTCACCGGGACGCCCCGCGCGTGGAGAACACCGAGGTCCGCGATCAAGTGCTCGGGCCGGTTGCGCGACATGATGACCGCGAACTCTCCGGGCCGGAATCCGAGCGCCTTCAACCCGGCCGCCGCGTTGCGCACCTGCTGTCGGTACTGGCTCCACGTCAGCGAGCGCCACGTCCCAGAAGCGTCCTTCCACTTGAGCGCATCCTGGTCTGGGATGGCGTTGCATGTTTGCTCGAAGTTGGTCAGCACGGTGTGGCCGCGGGCAGCCTGATCGATCTCGGCCCGCTCCGACTTCAAGTCACGCGCCATGCTCAGGAATACACTACTCGCCGGTGGTGGGGAGAGCCTGATTTACGTTCGCTCGCGCCGGTCGATCGTGACTCTCGGCGTGGCCGGACTGCTCTGGGGGGTCGTCTTTGGTGCCCTCACGATTGGCGCGTTCGCCGTCTCCGGGGCCGCCGTCGCGGGTCTCGCCTTTGCCGTCGGCGCGGCCGGCGGCCTGGGCGTCGCCGTCTGGTGCGCGGCGCGCTTCGCCAGCTGGCCGCCCGCGCGACTCGCCCTGTTCCGCGACCGTCTGCTGATCATTCAGGGCCGGCACGAGATGCGAGCCGTATGGGGCCGGATGGAGGCAGCCACGCTCACCGATCCCCACGCCTGGCCGGATGTTCGCGTCACTGACACCCTGACGATCCACCAGAAGGGAGAGCCTCCGCTCCGCTTCAAGCCGGCCGCGGTTGGGCTGGAGCCGGTCGCCTGCCGCGACCTCATCCTGCGTCTGCGCGACGACCCCAAGCTCCGGGCCAGGCTGCCTGAGTTCGATTCCTTGCGCGATCTGGCGATCTCGCCGGTCGTGGCCGGTGAGCTCATAGAACCGCGCCTCTAAAGGTACGCAGAGCGATCATGATCGCTTCTGTGATCTCGTTGAGGGGAGGGGACTTCATCGACGTGGCGGACCTCGACCGCGCCCAGCTCCGCGCCGTGCTCGACCTCGCGCACGCGATCAAAGCCGGCAAGTGGTCGGAGAGGCCCCTGGAGGGCCACCACGTGGCGATGCTTTTCCAGAAGCCATCCCACCGGACGCGTGTCTCGTTCGAGGTCGGCATCGCCCGGCTCGGCGGCACGACCACGACGCTCACCGAGAACGACGTCCAGCTGGGCGTGAGGGAGTCCATCCCGGACGCCGCCAGGGTCCTCGACCGTTACGTCGACGGAGTGGTGGCGCGTTTGCGTTCACATGAGGACCTCGTCCAGCTGGCGGCCGCCTCGGACAAACCGGTGATCAACGGGCTCACCGAGCGGTCGCACCCCTGCCAGGTTCTCGCGGACCTGATGACGATCGAAGAGGTCAGGGGCGATCTGAACGAACAGCACGTGGTCTACATCGGCGACGGCAACAACATCGCCAACTCGCTCATCGAGGCCTCCACTTTGAGTGGTCTATCACTGACGATTGTCACGCCGCCGGGCTACGATCCAGAGAGAACCAACGGCCACGTCACCATCACACACGACATCAAAGATCTCGACGAAGCAACCGTGATCTACACCGACGTCTGGACGTCGATGGGACAGGAGGCTGAGGAGGCGGTCCGGCGCCAGGCTTTTGCGCGCTACCAGGTCAGCCAGTCCGTGATGGACGGCGCGCCTGGCGCGGTATTCATGCACTGTCTGCCTGCCCACCGCGGCGAGGAGGTTACCGACGAGGTCATTGACGGTCCGCGCTCCGTGGTGTTTCAGCAGGCAGGTAACAGGCTGTACGCGCAGATGGCGTTGATGGCGGAGTTGTTTGCTCGATGAGCCTGCTCAATCAGTACTGGCTGCAGCTGGTCGAAGTCATCCGCCATCTGGGCCCGGCCGAGATCATCGACGTCGCGGTCGTCACCTTTCTCCTCTACCAGGTCCTGCGGCTGCTCCGAGGGACGCAGGGTACGCAGATCCTTGTCGGCCTCGTCCTGTTGGCGGTGGTGGGAGTGCTGTCGACGACCTTCAACCTCGTTCTTCTCTCGTGGCTGTTCCACAACGCCACGTTCTTCATCCTGATCGCGGTCATCGTTATGTTCCAGCCCGAGCTGCGCCGGGCTCTAGACCAGCTGGGCCGCATGACCCGCATCGGCCGGCCCCTCTCTCGGTACAACGCCGGCCAGTACAACCAGGCCATCTCCGAGGCGATCCGCGCCACCGAGCGCCTGAGCATGAAAAAAATGGGCGCCCTGATTGCGTTCGAGCGCGAGGTCGGTCTGGAGGACTATGCGGCCACGGGAGTGCGCATCAACGGCGAGATCTCGGCCGAGATGCTGCAGTCGATCTTCTACCCGAACTCGCCGCTGCATGACGGAGCCGTGATCGTGCGCGGCAACCGGATCATCGCCGCCGGTTGCCTGCTGCCGCTACCTGAAGAAGGCACGGTGCGGGAACGGCTGGGGACGCGCCACCGCGCGGCGCTCGGCCTATCGCTCGCCTCCGACGCGCTCGTGCTCGTAGTCTCGGAGGAAACCGGAAACATCTCTGTGATCGAAGAAGGAAAGATCTCCCGCAATCTCGACTCGGACAGCTTGCGCCAGAAGATCGCGCTCAAGATTGCGTCGGCCAACGGTCACGGCATCTTCAGGTTGCGCCGGTGAACTGGGGCCTGATAACCAACGAGTGGCGGCTCAAGCTGCTGGCGGTTGGACTGGCGATCCTGATGCTGGGCGCCGTGGCCTTCTCGCAGAACCCGCCTACGTCCGACCACAGGACCATCCCCCTGAACTACACCACGCCGCCGAACATCGTCCTGATCAATCCCCCGAGCAAGATCGATGTGACGATCACCGGACTGGCAGACGGGATCAAGCAGGTCAACTCCAACAACCTGATCGCCTCCGTTGACGCATCTCGCGCACTGCCGGGCGACGCCGTGAAGCTGAACGTCCTGGCTACGACGACGGGTTCAATTTCTGGCGTGACTGTGATCCAGCCGCCTCCGATCGCCGTCACTGTCGACACGTACCAGGCCAAGCAGATCCCGCTCACGGTCAATGCGCCCACGGCAGCGGGTTGGAACGTCACGAAGGCGGTGGCTCTGTGTCCGACAACTCCGTGCACATCGGTCACCTTCAGCGGCCCGGTCAACTGGGAGACGAACCTGACCGCCACCGCGACGTTCCCTAGCGTGATCGGCCAAGACACGAGCGGTTGCACTGCGTTGGCCTGCACGAAGGAGGCCCTCAATCAGCCGGTCCTGCTCAGGAACTCGAGTGGCACGGTCGACCTGTCAGCGGTCCGTACCGTGCCCGTGTCAACGCTTGACATCAGCGCGGTGAACCTTCACGTCGAGGCTGCGGCAGGCGTGACCAGCAGCACCGTCCCATTGGTCGTCGCCGCTCCTTCGGCTCCTCCGCCGCAGGGCTACTCGATCACCGGTGTGACGGTCTCGCCGGTCACCATCGTCGTGACCGGGGATCCCGCCGTGCTGGGCCACATCCAGAGGATCACCCTGCCACCACAGGATCTGAGCAACAGCACCTCGACCGCCACCTTTGCGGTTCAGATCCCCTACCCGAACAGAACGTCGGGCTCGGTCAGCGTCGCCACGGTGACTTATTCGATCTCCCGCAACCCCCAGGTATCGCCAAGCCCGTAGCCGTGGTAGTAACCTGACCGCCTCCGCGGCCGTTCCAACGTCCCAGCACCAGTCAAAACCAGCGTCCCGGTAGTTCTAATTGAGGTAAAGAGATGTGCGGAATCATCGGCTACCTCGGCAGCCGTCAGGCGACGCCGATCCTCATGGAGAGCCTCAAGCGCCTGGAGTACAGGGGCTACGACTCGGCGGGCGTGGCCGTCCTCGAGCTGCCAAAGGCCGGCGCGACCGTCCACACCAGCGTCACCAAGTCAGAGGCCAAGGTCGACACCCTGATCGAGAAGCTCGAGGCCAACATGCCGTCGGGCACGCTCGGCATCGGCCACACGCGGTGGGCCACGCACGGCAAGCCGACGTACATCAACGCCCACCCGCACACCGACTGCAAGGGCAAGATCTTCGTCGTTCACAACGGCATCATCGAGAACTTCGCCGAGCTCAAGGCTGAGCTCGAGGCGGCGGGCCACGAATTTCCGTCCGACACCGACACCGAGGTCGTGCCTCACCTCATCGAAGCCAACTACAAGGGCGACTTTCTCGCCGCGGTGCGTGCCGCACTGAAAAGAATCAAGGGCGCATACGCGCTCGCCATGTTCTCGAGCGACGACCCCGAGCTTCTGGTTGGCGCCCGGCTCAACGCTCCCCTCGTCGTGGGCCTGGGCGATGACGAGTACTACATTGCCTCGGACATCACCGCGATCATCCCTTACACCAAGCGCGTGCTCGTTCTCGGTGAGGGCGAGGTCGCGGCCGTGACGCCCCTGGGCGCGGAGGTTTCGACCCTCGATGGCGTCACCGTCAGGCCGAAGATCATCCACGTCGACTGGGACGTTGCCCAGGCGCAGAAGGGCGGCTTCCCGCACTTCATGCTCAAGGAGATCCACGAGGCGCCCGAGGCCGTCGCCAACGCGGCGCGCGGACGCCTCTCCGATGACGGCGTCGTGTCGTTCCGCGAGTTCGACATCCCTGACGAGCAGCTGCGCAAGATCAACAACGTCCTCCTCCTGGGCATGGGCACGTCGCTGCACGCGGCGATGATCGGTGAGTACGTGATCGAGGATTGGGCCGGCATCCCGGCCCGAGCCGAGGACGCGTCGGAGTTCCGCTACCGCCGCCCGACGGTCGATGACAGGACGCTGGACGTCGTGATCACGCAGTCAGGCGAGACGGCCGACACGCTGGTCGCTCTGCAGCAGGCGAAGGCTCGCGGTGCGCTTTCCGTGGCGGTAACCAACGTGATCGCGAGCTCGGCGGCGCGCGATGCCGACGGCGCGATCTACCTCCACGCCGGGCCGGAAATCGGCGTCGCATCGACCAAGACGCTGCTCGCCCACATGGTCAGCCTTTATTTGCTCGCGCTTCGGCTGGCGAGCGTCAACGGCCGCGTCTCGCCGGAGCGCCGCCGGGAGCTGGTCGAAACGCTCCGCTCCCTGCCGGACCAGGTGCGTGGCCTGCTGGCCCGGGACAAGGACATCCTCAAGCTGGCGCACAAGTACAGCAAATACCGCAACTTCATGTACGCGGGACGTGGCCTCGGCTTTCCGGTCGCGCTCGAGGGTGCGCTGAAGCTGAAAGAAATCTCTTACGTCCACGCCGAGGGCACGTCGGGCGGCGAGCTCAAGCACGGACCGATTGCGCTGCTGGACGAACAGTTCCCTGTCGTCGCGATCTGCACATCAAGCTCGACGAAGGACAAGATGGTCAGTAACGTGCACGAGATCGTGGCCCGCAACGCACCGGTCCTCGCCCTGGTGACGACGGGGGACAGGTCGCTGGAGCGCGTGGCAAGCGACATCTTCGAGATGCCGGCGGTAGAAGAGGCCGCTTCGGCCGTGCTGAACACAGTCATGCTGCAGCTGTTCGCGTATCACGTCGCGGTCAAGCTTGGCCAGAACGTCGACCAGCCGCGCAACCTCGCTAAGTCGGTCACCGTCGAATAACTACCCCACCAACTCAGAGGCTCCGCCGTGCCCTGGCGGGCCCCTGATTAAATTGGCGGGTGCAGAGGATCGGGGTAGACGCGGTCTCCGTTGATCGGATCGCGCTTGCCGCAAGGCGCTCCGGCCAGGGATTCCTCGACAGGGTCTACACCCCCGCTGAGCAGGCCTACTGCGCGGGCAGCGACGAACGCCTGGCCGGCCGCTGGGCGGCCAAGGAAGCGGTCATCAAATGCTTCGACGGGACAGGCATCTGCTTTCCCCGCCGCCGCATCGAGATCTTGCCCGGCCCCAACGGCGCGCCTCGAACCAGTCTGCTGGGAGACGGCCGCGGCGCGCAGGTCGAGGTGAGCATCACGCACCACAGCCGGCTGGCCGTCGCGACCGCGCACCTCGAGATCTCAGACACGAGCGCTCTGCTGCCGGCCCCCGACGCGGTGCAGATCCCGGCCAGGCCCAAGGACGCCCACAAGGGGACCTTCGGCACAGCAGTTGTGCTGGCCGGCAGCCTGGGTCTGACCGGCGCGGCTTATCTTTCGGCAACGGCGGCGGCGCGCACCGGCGCCGGCCTCGTGCGGCTGCTTGTCGCTGACACCATCTATCCCATCCTCGCCACGAAATGCACCGAAGTCATGGCGACCCCTGTACCCGAGGTCGCGCCGGGCGCGGTCGGCCACGCCGCCTACGACTCGATCCTCCGCGAGCTCGACGCGACGGAGGTCGGCGTCATCGGTCCGGGCCTTGGCCGCGACAGCTCGACCTGGCGGCTGTTGGTCGACCTCGCAATGCAAGCGAAGTGCCCGCTGGTCATCGACGCCGATGGGCTGAACGCGCTGGCCGACTCGCCGCGCTCGAAAGGCAGGCTCGGCAAGAACCGCGTGCTGACCCCGCATCCCGGCGAGATGGCGCGCCTGACCGGCAAGGCCGCCGAAGTCATCAACGCCGACCGGACCGCCGCCGCCCGGAAGGCAGCCAGGGAGTGGGGGGCGATAGTCGTGCTGAAGGGCGCGCGCACGGTCGTCGCTCATCCGGATGGCCGCGTCAGCGAAGATCCGCATGAGGTGCCGGCGCTGGCGAGTGGTGGCACCGGCGACGTGTTGTCGGGGATCATCGGCGGCTTGATCGCCCAGGGCTCCGATCCCTTTGCGGCCGCGGTGACGGGCGTGTACGTCCACGCCGCCGCCGGCCGCCGTATCGCTGAGCGGATAGGCGAGTCCGGGTTGCTGGCGAGCGATTTGCTGCCAGAGATCCCGCAGGTCATGAACGTTTTGCGGCAAGGCGGACGCTGAACAGCTCTCTCCGCTGGGCGGAGATCGACCTGGACGCGATCAGCGCGAACTGCGAACGCATCCTCCGCCACCTCGCGCCGGGTACGAAGCTGTTCGCTGTCGTCAAGGCGAACGGGTACGGCCACGGCGCGGTGCCAGTTGCGCACGCGGCGCTCGAAGGAGGTGCCACCGGTCTCGCCGTCGCGACCCTGGAGGAGGCGGCCCAGATCAGCGGCCTGGTTGACCCCGAGCACATCCTGGTCATGGGCGGCCTCGTGCCAGAGCAGGCTCAAGCGGCCGCGGCGAGTGGGTGCAGCATCGCGGTGTCCAGCAGCGAGCTGGCCGCAGCCCTGTCGCGCTCTGGGCACGAAGTGCCAGTCCACCTGAAAATCGATACCGGGATGGGCCGCTTCGGGGCCGCGCCCGACGACGCGCCGGCCATGGCCCAGCTGATCGACGAGTCGCGCGGCACGCGCCTGGCCGGGACGTGGACCCACTTCGCCAAAGCAGAGTCCGATGACGAGATGACGCGCCAGCAGTTCGACCTATTCATGGAGACGTTGTCGCGTTTCCAGGTCGGTCCGGGCATGAGGCATGCGTGCAACTCGGCCGGGGCGCTGAACCACCCGGACTACGCGCTCGACGCGGTGCGCTGCGGGATCTCGATCTACGGATGCGAGTGGCCTGGCACAGGGCCCGCTTTGGCGCTGCGCGCCGTCGTGACTCATCTGAAAACAGTCGAGAAGGGCGCGACCGTCGGGTATGGATCGCTGTGGCGCGCGCCCGGTTCGGCTCGCGTGGCGACGGTCGCGATCGGTTACGCAGATGGTGTCCTCCGCGCTCGCGCCAACCGCGGCCACGTCCTGGTGCGCGGGCATCGCGCGCCGCTGATCGGGATGGTGAGCATGGACGCTATCACGCTCGACGTCAGCGACGTGCCAGACGTGCAGGTCGGAGATGCCGCGACGCTGCTCGGCCGAGATGGCGATCAGGTCATCACAGCCGAACAGGTGGCCGAGTGGTCGAACACGATCAGCTACGAAGTGTTGACGTCAATCGGCCCCCGTGTGGAGCGGCGCCACTAACTCCTTCAGCAGCTGCTCGGTCCTGCACTGGCGGCAGATGGTGCGAGGCTTCTTGGCCCATCGGCCGCAGTGGTTGGCGCATGGCTGGAGATGGTGGTGGCACGCAAAACAAAGAACCAGGAGGTTGGCCTCGTCATCACTGCCACCCTGCAGGATCGCGAGCCGATGGTGGACCTGCAGCTGGCGCTCCGTGCCGGGCACACCGCATATCTCGCAGCAAGCTCCTCGCGCCTCGATCAGGCGGCGGCGACGCGCGGGCGTGAGCCTAAGAGCCCCTGTCCGCCGATTGTTCGCGCTGCGCAGCCTCTCGCGCAGCGAGAGCTCGGTCAGCAGCGGTGCAAACGGACCTGCTTCGTCGCCTGAGCATGACGAGCACAGGACGCGCAGGTTCGCCGCCCGTGCGGGAAGGGCTTCGTCGAGGCGGAAGAGGTAGAGGCTCCACGGCCACTCGAGGCCGCAGCCTTCACATGCCTCATGACAGCGGCGGAGGACCACCGCCCGAGCGCCGGCCGTGACACGCAGCCCACCCGAACGCACGTTCGGCCCAGGCCAGTCTAACACCCATGCAGTGCTCAGGTGTTGGTCGTATTCGCTCGCCAGTTCTGCCTAGCGTTGCCAGTCGTGCCAGCCGGTCCAACCGCACGCAGCCCTTGCAGTCTGGCCCAGGGTCTGAAGCTGCGCCATCTGTGCAGCGGTCGGGCGTGTGCCCTGCATCCACACCGCTTTGGCGACGGTCTTCCAAGCCTGGATCGCCGACGTGCACGCGCTCGAGACATTGATCGTCGTCGACGCCGGCTTTGTGGTGACGCCGGCGATTACGCCTGCGCATGCGCTGCGCACGGCGTCGATGAACGGCTTCAGCGCGGCGCGCTCGGCGGAGTCCTCACCCGGATCGCCGGCCAGGTTGGGATTCAGCTTCGCCTCGGCTCGCTCCGCGAGGTCCTCCTGCCGATCGTTCTGGAGGGCCGTCTTCAGCTTGCTGATCGCTGCGGTGCAGTCCGGGCTCAGGGTCACCTGCGTAGGGTGCGCTGCCGGCGCCGGGCGGACCACGGAGTCGGCGTCACGCGCCAATGCAGACTGAGCCGTGAGCGCGAGCGCCAGAACCGCCCCGAAACCAGCTGCGATCTTGGTACAACCGACGAACTTGCGAATGGACATTCGTAGCCTCCTCGTGTTCCCAGGTTGGCCCGGGAGAGCTTAGCCGATCCCGGTCTAGCGGGGCTTGCCTTCCACCTTCGGCCGCTGCCAGGAGGCCATGGGCACGAGGCGGTTCCCGTCGGCGTCCCGCGGGTTCGCGATCGGGGTCACCGCGTTCCGGACGACGAATGCGAAAAACGCCGCCAGAAACATGTTGATGGCGCCGATCTGCTGCACCGTCAAGTGCAGCACGGCGAACACGATCAGCAGGTTGACGAAGGCGAGGATCAGGCCCGAGATCGCGACCGGCTCACGGCCCCAGAGGGCGATCAAAGGTCGTACGGCTGCTGACAACAGCTTCATCACGGTCCCCCCACAAGACAAGCCGGCAGAGCGGCCTCTGAACTTGTCCAACCATAACACCCGTTCGGAATACCCTCGCCCCCTTGCCATTTCCAATGGGCGAAGGGCAGGTGATCCTAGACTGGCAGTGCTGATGGCGGAACCCGCCGCACAAACTGCCTTTGCGGATGAGGCATTGACACATCTCGACACTCTGTACAGGGGAGCCCTCCGGCTTACCCATGATCCGGATACGGCCCAGGACCTGGTCCAGGAGGCTTACCTGCGAGCCTTGCGCTACCAGCACAGCTATCAGACCGGCACGAACATGAAGGCCTGGCTGTTCGCGATCATGCGCAACCTGTTCTGGGACCGGTTCAAGGGCTCGCGGAAAGATGACGTCAGCATCGACGACCTGGGCGAGTTCGTCCTCTACGACAAGCTGCGCGACGAGGGCGCCCGGCCGGAGGCCGATGTCCTTGACAAGATCGCAGCCTCAGAGGTCGTCGCGGCGGTGGACAAGCTTCCCCCGCTGCACCGGGAGGTCGTGCTCCTGGTGGACGTCGAAGGGTTCTCCTACAAGGATGCCGCCGAGACGCTCGCTGTGCCTATTGGGACGGTGATGTCCCGCCTCCACAGGGCGCGCCAGCAGCTCCAAAAATCCCTATATGACTATGCCGTTGAATCGGGTATCGTGCGGCCCAGCGGCATGAATGTTGAGGGGTCCCCGCGAAATCACGGTGAAACCTCTGATTTTGTGGGGCCCAAGCAGGTGCCGCAGCAATGAGATGTGAAGAGTGCGCGGACAAGCTCGATCGTTACGTCGACCGTGAACTGACCAACACAGAGGCGCTCGAGGTGCAACTCCACCTCGAAGGGTGCCCCGACTGCATGGAGAACTACGAGTTCCAGGACCACCTGAAGCGCCTGGTCAAGCACTCCTGCGAATGCGACACCGCGCCGGCGACGTTGCGAGAGAAGCTGCGCCAGATTCTCAGCTAGCAGACGCGCGGCTATACGTCATCACGCCGGACGCCTCGCGCGAGCGCGTCATCAACATAGCGATGGCCGCGGTTCGAGGAGGCGCAGACGCGGTGCAATTGCGTCACAAATCGATGCCCCGCGGCGAGCTACTGGCGCTGGCGCACGAGCTCCGCGCGATGATCCGCGACGCGCTGTTTATCGTCAACGACCACGTCGACATCGCGCTTCTGAGCGGCGCGGATGGAGTGCACCTCGGTCCCGACGATCTTTCGCTCGCCTCGGCCCGGCGCGTCGCCGCCGGCAAGCTTCTGATCGGCGCGTCCGCTTCGACAGTTGACGCCGCACGAAAGGCAGTCTCGGATGGCGCCGACTACATCGGCTGCGGCCCGGTTTTCGCGACGCCTCTCAAGCTTCAGAAGGGGGTGATTGGACCTTCAGGCATCGCAGTGGTGGCCAACGCGCTGGATCCGACGCCTGTTTTTGCGATCGGCGGCATAGACGCCTCTAACCTCAATCAACTGATTGATCTGGGAATCAGGCGCGCGTGCGTCATTCGTGCAGTGGGCGAGGCCGCCGACCCGGAGGCAGCCACCCGTCAGCTGCGTGCCATGCTGGCCAAATGAGTGTGCAGGGAATCGGCGAACTCGGCTTGCTCGAGCGCATAAAGCCCTATCTCGCCGCTGGCGCGGCAACCGATGACGCGGCCGTCATAGCCGACGCAACCGGTTTTATCGTGGCCAGCTGCGACACATTCGTGGAGGGCATTCATTTCGACCTCGGCTGGATGAGCGCCGAGGACGCCGGCTGGCGGTCGCTGGCTCTGGCGTTGGGGGACCTCGCGGCCAAAGGCGCGGAGCCAGGCTGGGCGCTGGCCGCGGTCGCCATCCCTCGCGATTGGTCGATCAATCAGTTGATTGGGCTTTATGCCGGCATGGCGGAAATTGCGCAGAAATACAAGCTCTCAATCGTCGGCGGTGACATGAGCTCGATCGACGGCCCGGCAGTGCTGTCGCTGACGGTCGTCGGCCACACGCTCACGCTGCCGCTCTCGCGCGCCCTGGCTGAACCGGGTTGGTCGGTCGCGGTCACTGGACCGCTCGGCGCGGCCGTGGTCGCCCTGCGCGAGCGGCGCTCTCTGCGGCTCGAGCCTCTTATCGACGAGGGACGCGACCTCAACAAGCTCGCGCTTTGCTGTGGCGACATCTCAGATGGCCTCGCGCGCGAGATGGAGAAGTTCCTCGCCATGTCGGGCGTGGGCTGCGTGCTCAACGCCGTCGACGTTCCCCGCGCGCAAGGCGCGTCGATCGAGGATGCGCTCGCGAGCGGGGAGGAGGCGGCGCTCGTGTGCGTCGGCCCTGGAGACGCAATCGCGAAATCGGGTCTGCACGTGGTCGGCAAGATGACCGACGACAAGCGGGTTGTCGTTGCCGGCGCGACGCTGGAGCGCAGTGGCTACGACCACTTCGCCTGACCAGGTCACCAACTCGGCGGCCGAAACCGAGCAGGCGGGAATGCGTCTGGGCGAACGCCTGCATGCCGGTGATGTAGTGCTTGTCACGGGTGAGCTCGGAGCGGGCAAGACCACGTTCGTCCGCGGCGTGGCCCGAGGCACCGGATCGAAAGCGGATGTGGCCAGCCCGACCTTTCAGCTGATCCGCATCTACCCGGGCCGTGTCCAGCTGGCCCACGTCGACCTGTATCGAATCGAAAACCGCCGCGAACTCCGCGAGCTCGGCCTCGAGGAGCTGGCGAGCCAGGGGGCGGTGGTCGTGGAGTGGGGCGAACGCCTCGAAGTCGACGGCGCGGCGCAGATCGAGATCGACCACCTCGGCGGCGACCGCCGACTGATTCGGACGATCAGTGACCTTCGTCATTGACACCTCGGCGACTCGATGGGCGGTCGCGCTCGTCGCGGGCGCAGGTTCGCGCACGCTCATTGAGTCGACCGCGCGGCCGGACCTCGCGTCCATCTTCGGAGAGGTCGATAGACCGAACCGCATCGCCGTGGCCACCGGCCCGGGCTCGTTCACTGGCTTGAGGGTCGGAGTGTCGTTTGGCCTTGGGCTCGCAATCGGGCTCCGCATACCGATCGTGCCCCTGCCGAGCCTCGACCTGCAGCGGGCGCGCAGCACCGTGCCCGCGACTGCGGTCCTCGAGGCTGGCCGCGGCCGGGTGTATTACCAGCTGCCTGGGTCGACACCGATGCATGGTGAGCCGGCCGACATGCCCATCGGCTACCCGCTCGTCGGCAACGTCGCTCCTAAGACCGAGGCGGCGCTCATCGCGGCAGGGCACCGTTTCGTTCCCGCCGAGGAGCTGCGAGACTTCGCGGGGGCTGCCAGGAAGCTCCTCGAAACGGCGCGTGAAGTGCCGTATCGTAGTCTCGAGATCGAGTACATGCAGTCTTTCACGCCGAAGCGCTGATGGTTCAGCTGAGGCAGCAGCTCGCTCTGGAGCTGATGCGCGAATCGGACGTCAACACCGTCCAGGAGATCGAGCGTGAGATTTTCGCGACGCCCTGGCCGCGCAATGCCTACTACCGCGAGCTGGCCTCGCGCGCCAGCGCCCACTACGTGGTGCTGCGCCAGGAAGGTTTGGTCGAAAGGCCGGCGGGATACCGAATCGCCGACTTCGACCCGACGATCATCGGCTACGGCGGCATGTGGCGCATGTACGACGAGGCGCACGTGACCACCATCGGCGTCCGTCGCGACCTCCAGCACCATGGCCACGGACGGATCCTCTTCGCCGGCCTGGTTCAGGCCGCGTACGACATGGGCGCGAAGTGGATCACGCTCGAGGTCCGAACGACCAACGACAACGCCATGAAGATGTACGAGGGCTTCGGCTTCAAGGTCATCGGCCGGCGCAAGGGCTACTACACGGACAACGGCGAGGACGCGATCGTGATGTGGTCGGACTCGATTCACTCTCCACGGTTCCGCAAGGCATACGAGGCGAACCTGGATCGGATCGATGCCGAAGTCCGCGGCCTGCGCCGCGACCTGCTGACGAAGGGCGAGCAGTAAGCCTCACCCTCGGCATCGAAACCTCCTGCGACGAGACCTCCGTCGCTGTCGTCCAGGACGGTCGCAAGGTCCTGTCCAACGTCATCCACTCCCAGGTCGACCTGCATAGAGACTTCGGCGGCGTGGTACCCGAGCTGGCCGCACGCGACCACCTGGAACGCCTGCCCATGCTGCTCGACATGGCTCTGGAGGAGACGGCCGTCAAACCCGCCGACCTCGACCGCCTCGCCGTCACGCGCGGGCCTGGCCTGGTCGGCTGCCTCCTGGTCGGTGTGGGTCTCGCCGCGGGCCTGGCGGCGGCATGGCAGAAGCCGCTGACCGGCGTCAACCATCTATGGGGCCATATCTACGCCGCGATGCTGACCCGGCCCGACCTCGAGCCGCCTCTCCTCGGGCTGGTCGTCAGCGGCGCTCACTCGGACCTCGTCTTCATGCCCGAGCACGGCCGCTTCGAAGTCATGGGCAGGACACGCGACGACGCCGCCGGCGAGGCCTTCGACAAAGCAGCGCGGATGCTCGGTCTTGGCTTTCCGGGCGGACCGGCACTCGACCGCCTAGCTCGCACCGGCGATCCCAAACGGCAGCCCCTGCCGCAGCCCTCGCTCCACGGCCTCGAGTACAGCTTCAGCGGCGTGAAGACTGCCCTCCTGTACCGGCTGCGAGATCTCGGCGAGACGCTCACCGACCAGGAACGCGCGGACCTGGCCGCGTCCTTCGAACGGTCGGTGGTCGAGTCGCTCCTCGAGAAGCTCGACGCAGCGCTCGACTCGCGCCCCGTGGACGAGGTGGTGGTCGCCGGCGGGGTCGCGGCCAATTCGTTCCTGCGCAAACGCGCGGCCGAGGTGGTCGCAAGCCGGGCCAGGCTGACCGTGCCGCCGCTCGAGCTGTGCACTGACAACGCGGCGATGATCGCCGCCGCCGCCGCTTACGCCAGGATCCGGGCGCCCGACGTCGATCCGTCGCTAGGCTGGGACGAGTGAGTGTCAAAGGCTGGACGGTGGTGTACCGGGGCAACCGGTTCCAGGCCGAAATCATCGCCGCTGCCCTGCAGGCCAATGGACTGACTCCCGAGGTCTTCGGCGACAACGCATACGGCGTGATGGTCGACTTCAGCTCCGCCCGGTTGCTGGTTCCTGAAGGCCAGGCTTCGACGGCCCGTCGCCTGATCAAGGAGGCGGAAGAGGCGCCGGCCGAGCCCGAGCCGGGACCCGACCTGGAATCCGAGCCGCAGTCCGAGGACGACGTTTAGCGGCACGGACCGACTTGGTATTAGAATTGGCAGTCGACCTGCCCGAGTGCTAAGCGCTCTCGGCCGGGGAGTGCTAATTCACGATCAGCTGAGGAGGGCTGCACATGAACCTGAGACCGTTGGGCGACCGCGTAGTGGTCAAGCCGGTCGAAAGAGAAGAAAAGACCAAGAGCGGGATCGTCCTGCCGGACACCGCCAAGGAGAAGCCGCAGGAAGGCATCGTCGAGGCGGTGGGCACCGGAAGGATCCTGGACAACGGCACCAAGGTGCCGATGGAGCTCAAGGTCGGCGACAAGGTGCTCTACGCAAAGTACGCCGGCAACGAGTTCAAGCTCGACGAAATCGAGTATTTGATCGTCTCGGAGAAGGACGTCCTCGCCGTAGTGGCGAACGGCAAGAAGAAGTAATCAAGGCAGAAGAGGGGGAACATATGGCGAAAACAGTCACATTCGACGTAGAGGCGCGACAGCACCTCAAGAAGGGCATCGACACCGTTGCCCAGTCCGTGCGCATCACGCTTGGCCCGAAGGGCCGCAACGTGGTCCTCGAGAAGAAGTTCGGCGCCCCGACCGTCACCAACGACGGCGTGACAATCGTGCGCGAGATCGAGCTCAAGGACCCCATGGAAAACACCGGCGCGCAGCTGCTGCGCGAGGTGGCGACCAAGACCAACGACGTGGCCGGTGACGGCACCACCACGGCGACGCTGCTGGCGCAGACCATGATCAACGAAGGCTTCCGCAACGTAACCGCGGGCGCCAACCCGATGCAGCTAAAGGTCGGCATCGAGAAGGCCGTCGAGGCGGTCGTCGACGAGATCAAGAAGCTTTCCGTGCCCGTCAAGGGCCACGAGGACGTCGCCCACGTGGCGGCGATATCCAGCCAGTCAGACCAGATCGGCTCCCTGATCGCCGACGCGATGGACAAGGTCGGCAAGGACGGCGTGATCACCGTCGAGGACAACCAGGCCATCGCTACCGAGCTCGAGGTGGTCGAGGGCATGCAGTTCGACCGCGGCTACATAGCGGCGTACATGGTCACCAACCCGGACCGCATGGAAGCGGTGCTGGACGAGCCGTACGTGCTCGTCACCGACCGCAAGATCTCGGCCATCCAGGACCTGCTCCCCGTGCTCGAGAAGGTTGTGCAGATGGGCAAGCCGCTGCTGATCGTCGCCGAGGACGTCGAGGGCGAGGCCCTCGCCACCCTCATCGTCAACAAGCTGCGTGGAACCTTTACCGCCGTCGCGGTCAAGGCGCCTGGCTTCGGCGACCGCCGCAAGGCGATGCTCGAGGACATGGCGATCCTGACCGGCGGCACGGTCGTCTCCGAGGACCTCGGCCTGAAGCTCGACCAGACAAAGATCGAGCAGCTGGGCAAGGCTCGCAAGGTGACGGTCACCAAGGACGACACCACCATCGTGGTGGACGCTGAGCAGGACCCAAAGCGCATGGCGGCCATCCAGGGCCGGATCAAGGCGATCAAGGCGCAGATCGAGGAGACGACGTCAGACTTCGACAAGGAGAAGCTGCAGGAGCGGCTGGCCAAGCTGGCCGGCGGCGTTGCGGTGATCAAGGTCGGAGCCGCGACCGAGGTCGAGCAGAAGGAGAAGAAGCACCGCATCGAGGACGCGCTGAGCGCGACCAAGGCCGCGGTGGAAGAGGGCATCGTCGCAGGCGGCGGCACCGTGCTGCTGAACGCGCAGAAGAAGCTCGACGGCGCACTCGGTCTGAAGGACGACCAGGCGACCGGTGTCGCAATCGTCCGCAAGTCCCTCGAGGAGCCGGTCAAGCAGATCGCCCTGAACGCCGGCAAGGAAGGCTCGCTCATCGTGGAGCAGATCCGCAAGAGCAAGGCCGGTGAAGGTTACGACGCCCTGGACGACAAGTTCGTGAACATGTTCGAGGCGGGCATCGTCGACCCCGCGAAGGTGACTCGGTCGGCGCTGCAGAATGCTGCTTCGATCGCCGCCATGGTGCTCACCACCGAGGCGATGGTCACCGAGGTGCCCGAAGAGAAGAGGAACGCCGGCATGCCGGGCGGCATGTCGCCCGACATGATGTAAGCGGGAAACCCTGGTTCGAAAGAGCCCCTCATCTCGAGGGGCTCTTTTCTTTTCGCTTGGCTGGGATTTGCGGGTGACGCCTAGGTCCGGCTTCTCAACGAGCTTCCGCCGCGTCGAGGGCTCCTTTCTTTTCCTGGCGGTTCTTCGACTGGGATGATGCCGCCGATGCCTGCCCACCGCCGCGCCGCGACTGAGACCGCGAACGGGAGCAGCAGCATGAATGACGCCACCACCACCGAAAGAACATCGGGGAGTCGTCGCGGATCCCGCAATCCGAGATACGTGAGGTAACCGCCGGCGCCCGAGGTGAGCAGAACGATCACGACCGCCGCTCCCATCAACCAGAGCCTGTACTCGCGATACAGGGGAGGAGCGGTCTTGCTCGCCAGCCGGAGCAGCCACCAAGCCGTGAGCCCGTTCAGGACCAGTCCGCTGACCAGTGCACATGCGGCGATGCCGACCCGAAACGCAGCCAGGTTCACCATTACAAAAGCGGAGCCGTTGACGGCGAGGATGCCGACGGGCGTGATTACGCCCAGGGCCAGAAGAACTAGTTCTCTGAGGCGTCTACTAGTGGCCGCAGCCGCAAGCCTGAGCGGAGCCTGCGTCGTCGCCCGTGTCGAAGGAGTGGCCGCAGGAGCACGAGTGCACCGCGTTCGGGTTGTGCACGGTAAACCCGGCGCCCATGAGGCTGTCCACGTAGTCGATCTCGGAGCCGCGGATGTACGACACGCTGAAGTCGTCAACGAGGATCTGGACGCCCTCGTTGTCGATCACCAGGTCATCAGCGCGGCGCTGGTCATCGAAAGCCATGCCGTACTGCATCCCGGAGCAGCCGCCGCCGCTGACGAAGACGCGCAGCGCCAGGCCCGGGCTGTCCTCCTTGGCGAGCAGCTCCTTGAGGCGGGACTGGGCTTCCGGGGTGAGTGAGACGAGAGCTTGTTCGATCACGTCAGGGATGTTACCAAAACCCTTTAACGCCGGCCGAGCTTGAATCCCTTCTTTTCCTTGGCGTCCTGCCCAGTCGTGCCGGCGATCGCCTGGGCCAGCTGCTCGACTCCCCGGGCGATTTCGCTCTTGGGATCGGTCAGGACCAGGATGTCGCCCTTGACCGCAGCCTCGTCCGGCCTGGTCCCGTCGAAGCCGATTTCGATGGCCAGATCCTGCTTCAGGGTTCGCACGACGTCTTCTCTGCCCACCACCGACTTCGGCACCTTGTTGTTTAGGGCAAGGATCACGCGTCCGGGGACGATGTTCAGCACGTTGGTGAAGATGTTCAGCAGCTCGCCGACGTCCTTCAGCGACGACAGCTCGGGCGTGACCAGCACGAGCACGCGCTGAGAGTGGTCGAGGACGCTGATCACGATGTCGGTGAATGCGACGCCGAGGTC
>DATEGC010000079.1:0-12136 GCA_035280285.1 Candidatus Dormiibacterota bacterium
GGACGCTGAAGCTGGTCGCCGACCGGTCACGGAGAGTTCTCATCGGTGCGACGCTGGTGACGCCGCGCGCCGGTGAGGTTCTCGGCGAGCTGGTGCTGGCAGTAAAAGTCGGCACTCCGGTACGGAGGCTGGCCGACGTGATTCACCCTTACCCGGCGTTCAACCGAGTTCTGGGCGCGGCGCTGGGCGAGCTCTCAGAAAAGGTGGACTGAGGCCTCAGCGCTCTATAAGCGCTCCGTATCTATTTTGTAAAGGCGGCCACTCTGGAATGGTCATCTCTATCAACGGTTCGCCAGTAACCCTCGACCTGGACCAGATCCTGGTGTGGGCGCTGGTCGGCCTGGTGGCTGGCTTTCTCGCGAGCCACCTGGCGCTCGGCCACGGCCTGGGCCTCTTCTGGGACATCGTCGTGGGCATCGTCGGAGCCTTTTTCGGCGGCATCGTGCTGGCCGGCATCCTGCACTTCAGCATCGCGGTGGCGGGTCACCCGATCATCAGCGCCATGATCATGGCCTTCATCGGGGCCGCCATCCTCCTGCTCATCGTCCGGCTGTTTGCCGGTCGGGGCCTGAGGCGCCGCGCGTTTTAGAAACCAGACGCCTGGGGGCGGTCAGCTCCCAGGCGTTCCTGATCAGCCGCTCGCCCAGCTCGCTCCGCAATCGATCCGGCTTCACCGCTGACCCACCCGAATCGCCCGGTATCGGCCGAGACGGGGGAGGTTCGCGGGTCCATCGCCACGCGGCCTGATCGTCCAGCGACGCCTTCATCGAAACTGGCGTTCCTTGCGGCGCCCCCATCGCGAAGATGCGGCCACGCACGCGAAACGTTGCCTCGACCAACGTCTCCAGCTCCTCCGCCTCCTGAACTCGGTGAACCTGATGGCGCTAGCATCGGTGCTTCCGGATGTCGTACGCAATCAGAAAGCTCGATGAAGAGGCAATGCGGCAGGCCGCGTCACGCCAGGAGCGCCTGACCAAGCCCGCAGGCAGTCTCGGCCGGCTCGAAGAGCTCTCCGTCCGCCTGGTGGGTATGACCGGCCGCCTCGACCCGCCGCTGCGCGACGCGGTCATCTTCACGCTCGCCGCAGACCACGGCGTGTCGACGGAAGGCGTCAGCGCATATCCGCGCGAGGTCACCGCGCAGATGGTGCTCAACTTTTTGCGCGGAGGTGCGGCGATCAACGTGCTAGCGCGCGAGGTCGGTGCTCGGGTGGTGGTGGCCGACCTTGGTGTGGACGCTGAGTTTCCGGAGCATCCTGCGCTGCGCTCGTACAAGGTCCGGCTCGGAACCGAAAACATCACGCAAAGACCCGCCATGAGCGTCGCGGAGGCGGAGAGCGCGATCGAGGCAGGACGACGCATGGTCCGGGAGGAGCAATCCCTCGGGCTCGACATCGCCCTCACCGGCGACATGGGCATCGGCAACACCACTTCGTCGGCGGCTCTGATCTGTGCCCTGGCCAGGCTCGCCCCCGCGGTGGTGGTGGGCCGCGGCACCGGGGTCGATGACGAGGGCCTCGCGCGCAAGCTCGCCGCCGTCAGTCGGGCGCTCGAGGTGAATGCGGAGGCCATTGCGCGCGGTCCGGTCGATACCCTCGCCGCGGTGGGTGGCCTGGAGATCGCCGGTCTCGCCGGGGTGATCCTGGAAGCGGCGCAGATGCGTAAGCCGGTCCTCATCGACGGCTTCATCTCCGGCGCGGCTGCGATGGCCGCGGCCGCAATCGCACCGAATGTGACTGGATACTTGATCGCCTCACATCGCTCCCAGGAGCTCGGTCATACCCTGGTGCTGGAGCGACTCGGCCTGCGGCCGCTGCTCGACCTCGACCTGCGACTCGGCGAAGGCACCGGCGCCGCGCTCGCGCTGCCCACAGTCCGCGCCGCGGTGCGCCTGCTCAACGAGATGGCGACCTTCGACGAAGCCGGTGTTTCCGAGCGCGCCATAATGATTCCCACAACCGAATAGCTCACTCCAACGAGGGAAGCCGGTTCAAATCCGGCGCTGTCGCGCAACTGTGAGTGGGGAGCGTCCGGCCGGAGACCACTGAGGCGAATGCCTTGGGAAGGTGGCCGGAACGCAACGATCCACAAGCCAGGAGACCTGTTGGGTGAGCGGTCCATCCCACTCGCGCGGATCAGTGGGGATGCCTCTTGCGGCGAGGTTTCCCCAGGGGGTGGGGCCGTTGCCGCGGGAGGATCGCTGAATGCGTACGCATCAGCAATCGGCCAGCGCGAAACTGGCCGCCAGAGCCCGAGTCGTTGCCTTCGTCGCGTTGCTGGCAGCCGCGTCGTGCGGTGGCGGGCAAACGCCCGCGGCAAGCACCCAGAGCGCCCACTTTCCCCTGACCATCACCGAATCGAGCGGGGCGACGGTCACCATCGCCCACCAACCGCGCCGCATCGTTTCGCTCTCGCCGACGGCGACCGAGATGCTGTTTGCGATCGGCGCCGCGCCGCAGGTGATCGCGGTCGACGACCAGTCGAATTACCCCACCGCCGCTCCGATGACGAAGCTCTCGGGGTTTCAGCCAAACATCGAGGCCATCGCAGGCTACACGCCGGACCTCGTGATCGCGGCGGAGGATGCCGGCGGCCTGGTGCACGGAGTGGAGGCGCTGGCGGTGCCGATCCTGATCGAGCCCGCGGCGAAGACCCTCGACGACACGTACGCGGAGATCAAGCAGCTCGGTTCGGCGACCGGCCACCCCTCGGAAGCTGACTCGCTGGTGACAAGGATGCGAGACCAAGTCAAATCATTCGTGTCATCGCTGGCGAAGCCCGCTCGCCAGCTCCGGATCTATCACGAGCTGGACGACACGTACTATTCGGTGACGTCGGCGACGTTCATCGGCCAGGTCTACAAGCTGCTGGGATTGAGCAACATCGCGGACGCGGCGACCGGCGCGGCGCCAGACTACCCGCAGCTCTCGGCCGAGTACATCGTCGCGTCCAATCCCGATCTGATCGTGCTGGCCGACACGAAATGCTGCAAACAGGACCTCCACTCCGTGGCTGCGCGGCCAGGGTGGGGCGTCATCGCCGCGGTGCGCTCGGGCCAGGTGGTCAATGTCGACGACGACATCGCGTCGCGTTGGGGGCCGCGAATCATCGACTTCATGCAGACGGTCGCGCCGCATGTGCAGCAGATCGAGAGGGCAGCGGCCTGATGCTCGGCGTTAGACGGCGCACCGCGCCGGTGGTTCTGCACGGCCTGCCGAGCCTTCGATGGATGTGGGCCGCCGGCGGGATGGCGGCGCTGCTCGTCAGCTGCGTGATCGGCGTGTTGGTCGGCCCTGTCCATATCGGTCTGGGAACCGTCGTCCAGACGTTGCTCGGCGGCAACGCAGACCCCGGCCAGGCCAACATCCTGTGGTCGCTGCGTTTTCCGCGGGTGGTGCTCGGTGTTCTGGTCGGCGGCACGCTGGCAATTGCCGGCGCGGCCTATCAGGGCGTGTTCCGCAACCCGCTTGCAGATCCTTACCTGTTGGGTGCGGCGGCGGGCGCAAACCTCGGCGCTACGCTCGCCATCGCGTTCGCGCCGGGCACCTCGGTCATCGGCGTCAACATCGTGCCGCTGGCCGCGTTCGCCGGAGCGGGCGCTGCCGTCGCGGGCGCATACGCGCTCGGCCAGACCGTCACCGGCCTGCGCTCGAACACGGGCCTGATCCTCGCCGGCGTCGCCATCGCGGCCTTCTTCAACTCCATCCAGATGTACGTGCAGCAATCGCAGACTGGCTCGATCCGCCAGGTCTACTCGTGGATCCTCGGCCGCCTGGTCACGTCAGGCTGGGACGGGGTGGTGCTGGTGGCGCCGTATGTCGTGCTCAGCGTGGCAGTGATCTTTCTGCATCGCCGATTGCTGGACGCGCTGATGGTGGGAGAGGACGAGGTGACCAGCCTCGGCATCTCGGTGCGCCGCGTGCGGCTGATCGTGGTCGCGGCGGCAACTCTTGGCACCGCCGCGGTGGTTGCGGTCGGGGGCACGATCGCCTTCGTCGGCATCATCATCCCGCACACCATCCGCCTGGTTGTCGGCCGCAGCTACCGCGTCGTGGTTCCGCTGTCAGTGCTGTTCGGCGCCGCATTTCTTGTCCTGGCCGACACCGCGGCACGCACCGTCGTCGCCCCCGCGGAGCTGCCCATCGGCGTTATCACGGCATTCATCGGCGCGCCGTTCTTCATCGCGGTCATGCGCTCCACAAGGGCGGCCGTGCTGTGAGCGACGTCACGCTCAGCGGCCTCTCGGTCGACTACGACGGCGTGACGGTCGTCAGGGAGCTCGACCTCACGGTCGCCTCAGGCGAGTGGCTGGCCCTGATCGGACCGAATGGGGCTGGCAAGACGACAGTCCTGCGCGCGATTGCGCGCCTGGTTCCGTTCGAGGGCGATGTCCGTCTCGGCGAGGACGCCGTGGCGCTGCTCGGCGCGCGCGAGGTCGCGCGGCGCGTGGCCATGCTGCTGCAGGAACCACAGATGCCAGCCGGCATGACGGTCTCGCAGTACGTACTCCTGGGCCGCAGCCCGCACCTCCGTTACCTCGGCAGGGAGAGCGCGCGCGACCGGCGAATCGTCGCCGATACTCTCCATCGGCTGTCTCTGGATGCAATGGCGTCGCGGCCGCTCGACCACCTCAGCGGCGGTGAGCGTCAGCGGGTGGCGATCGCCCGCGCGCTGACCCAGCAGGCCCCTATTCTGCTGATCGACGAGCCGACGACCTCTCTCGACGTTGGCCGGCAGCAGGCGGTGCTCGAGCTTATCGACCGGCTGCGCATCGAGCAGGAACTGACGGTGATCGCGGCCATGCATGAGCTGACCCTCGCCGGCCAGTACGCCGACCGGCTCGCGCTTCTGGTTGGAGGGCGGCTGGTTGCCATCGGCCCGCCGGCGGAGATCCTGACCGAAGCAGTGATATCCGAGCACTACCAGGCGCAGGTGAAGGTCATTTCCCTCAACGGATCAGGCAAGGCAGTGGTGCCGGTGCGCGGATGAAGCGATCTGAGGTGCCGCTCGACGCCCCGCCGCGCGCCTCGCGGAAGGCGCCGTCGATCGTGATCGTCAATACGGGCGACGGCAAAGGCAAGTCGACCGCAGCATTCGGCACGATGCTCCGCGCCGTGGCGCGTGGCTGGAAGGTCTGCGTGGTCCAGTTCATAAAGTCGGAGCGGTGGAAAGTCGGCGAGCGGGCCGCGGCCGAGCGGCTCGGCGTCGAGTGGTGGACGATCGGCGACGGATTCACCTGGGACTCGCGCGACATGGAGCGCACTGAGGCGGTCGCCCGCGAGGCGTGGCGCGTGGCTCGCGAGAAGATCGCCTCGGGTGCGTACGGACTCGTCGTACTCGACGAGATCACCTATCCGATGAACTGGGGCTGGATTGCCACGGCCGAGGTTGTCTCGGTGATCACCTCGCGCCCCGCATCGGTCAATGTCGTCGCGACCGGGCGCGAAGCGCCGCCCGAGCTGATCGACATCGCAGACACCGTGACCGAGATGCGGAATCGCAAGCACGCATTCGACCGCGGCATCAAGGCGATTCGTGGCATCGACTTCTGATGGGTTACGTGTTCGTCCTGGGTGGGGCGCGCAGCGGAAAGTCCGACCTGGCGCGCCGGCTCGGCCTCGAATCTGGCTGTCCGGTCACTTTTGTCGCCACTGCCACGGCGGGCGACGAAGAGATGGCGCAGCGGATCGCTCGCCACCGCTCTTCTCGTCCTCCCGCGTGGTCGACGGTCGAAGCGCCGCTAGATGTGCAGGCCGCGATTCGGGCCATCCCTCAGAACCGGTTCGTGATCGTCGACTGCCTCACGTTGTGGGTCTCCAACCTGCTGGGCGAGGGACGACTCCCCGACGATATTCGGAATCTGGCCGAAGACGCCGCCAGCGAGATGGCGCGCCGCGAGGGGGTCGTTGTCAGCAATGAGGTCGGCCTCGGCATCGTGCCGGCAAACGAGCTAGCGCGCACCTTCCGTGACGTGCTCGGCGCGGTCAACATCGTCTTCGCGCGGTGCTCGGAAGGGTCGGTTCTGATGGTCGCGGGGCGCGCTCTCGAGCTGCGGTCGCAGTGAGCATCCGGTCGCTTCGTGCGGCAATGTCGTTCCTGACCGTGCTGCCGTTCGCGAATGCTGACGGCAGCGCCGGCGAGCGCCTGGGACGCGCTTACTTTCCTGCGATCGGTGCCCTGATCGGGCTGGTCGCCGGGATCGCCTTTGTCGTGACGACCGCGGTGAGTACCCCGCTGCTCGGTGGCGCCGTGGCGGTGGCGGTGCTGTGCGTGGTCACCGGAGCCATTCATCTCGACGGGTTGGCCGACAGCGCAGACGGCCTGCTCGCGTCGGGTGACGCCGAGCGCCGCCTCACCGTGATGCGCGATCCACGACTCGGATCGTACGGCGTCGTCGCGATCGTGGTCGTGCTCGTGCTGGACGTGGCCGCCCTCGCGTCGATGCCGACCGGCCGGGGGATCGCGGCCCTCGTCATCGCGGGCGCCCTATCCCGGTTGGCCACGCTGTCGGTGATCGCGTTTGTGCCTTATGTGAGGACGAGCGGGCTGGGTGTCGCGGCGTGGGACGCGCGCCGGCGCACTGCCGACCTCGCGATCGGTGTGTCGAGCACCGCCTTCGTCTGCTTGCTGGACTGGAGGCGCGCGCTGGCTGCGTTGCCGGTCGTGGCTGTGAGCGCCGTCGCGCTGGCGGTCCTTGCGCGACGTCGCGTGGGCGGGGCGACCGGCGACGTGTGCGGCGCGACGGCCGAGCTGTGTCAGCTCGCCGTCCTCCTCGTGTTCGCGGTCCGCTGAAGGCGTGCGGGTCTGGCTCGTCCGCCACGCGTCCACAACCGCCGTGCCCGGGATCACCATCGGCGCCGGCGATCCGCCACTCAGCGAAGAGGGACGCGCCCAGGCACGCCGACTCGCGGCGTCATTGGGGGAACGGCCGCTGTCCAGGATCTGGGCTAGCGATCTGACGCGCGCCGTCGAGACGGCCGTCATCATCGCCGCGCCACACCGTCTTTCCGTGCAGACGACGCCCGCGCTGCGGGAGCTCGACTTCGGCATGTGGGAGGGACGCGCGCTGAGCGAGCTGTGGCGCGACGACCGGGACGCCGCGTTGGCCTGGGAAGCGGACATTACCGACACGCCTGCAACGTTCGGTGAGAGCGTGCGTCAGCTCGAGGTTCGCGTACGTGAGTTCTGGAGTCGGGTTGAGCTGGCGGCCGAGGTTGCGTGCGTCGCGCATCGCGGCTCGTTGGCTTGCCTTCAGTCGGTGATCACCGGACAGCCGTTTGCCGAGTGCTTCAGATCGTCTGCGCCCTGGGTGGAAACGTTTCCGCGGTGATGCGCATGTATCCCGCCTCCCTTCTCACGGGCATCGCGAAATCAAATCGATCAACCGCGAGCGAGAGATCGACATCGGAAGGTGGGAAGCCGGGCCAGCTGCCGCTCATCGCCCTTCGATAACGCTCGCTCTTGCGCAGCGGCAGCAGCAGCCGCTCGAGATCTGGCTGCTCGCCCCGGATGATGCCCTCGATGTAGCGTGCGCAGGCGTGGTCCTCAGGATGATCCGCAGACGCGACGAGGGTCAAGGTTTCGGGGGTTCTTAACAGGCAGGCTTGAACTGTCGCGCGAGACACGACCAGACTCGACGCATATATGGCATCGCTCTGCACGGCAGACGCCACCTGTGTTCCCGCAGTGGAGCGCTGGATCAGAACCCGATTCTCGAGGTCGGTCTCGCGAATCTTCGAAGGCGAGTTGCTGATCGGGATGCCATCGACCGGCAGCGCGTCCTCTTCCGCGCACACCACGGCGCCGGGAGTCTGGGCCGCGAGCTCGCGTGCCTCAGCGACCGTCCTGACGAGGCGGCAATCGCGCGCCCCCCCGGCGAGCGCATACGCGCTCACGGTGAACGAGCGGAGGACGTCGATCACGACGACCACGCCGCGCGCCTGCCGCGCACCTTCGATGCCGATCGCGTGGATGATGGTCACGTGTCAGGTGAAGATGCCGGCGAGGGACCACGAGCGTTTGGGTTCGAACAGATCGCGGACTGCGGTTCGATGCGGGTGGTCGGATTGCGCCTCGAGCCCGGCCAGACCGTGCCCGAGCATCGCAACGCGATCCCGGTGGCGCTGATCGTCACGGGAGGCCGGCTCCACTTCGATGACGGTAACCAGTCTGGTGAGGTCGGTGCGGGCGAGATGTTGTTGATTAACCCTGGCGAGCGGCACACGTATCACGCCGACGGGGCCACGTCGGCTTACCTCGTGTACGCCGGGCTGCCCGGCGTGCGCAGCCGCACCTGGACCTTGCGCCGTCGGACATGGCTCGGTTCACGGCGAGTTCCATAGCGAGATAACGCGGCCTCGATCTGCATCGCGAAGGATGCTCAGGGTGCCGACGTCGAGCTGCAGGCCGGCCGCGACTCCGATCCCGGCGCGGATCCAGGCCACCGCGATCGCTCGCAGGATGTGGCCGTGACCGAAGGCGAGATTTCGAGTGCCGCCGGCGTGGGTGACGAACTCGATAAAGCGCTGCGCCCTGGCGTAGATCTGAGGCGGGGACTCGCCGCGCGGACATCCATCCTTGAAGACCTCCCAGCTCGGGTTGGTGGCGTGGATCTGATCTGAGGTCAGGCCCTCGTAGGCGCCGTAATCGACCTCGTGCAGGAGTGGAGTGATCTGCGGCTTGGCGAACCCCGCGAGCTCGGCCGTGCGCCGGGCCCGCTGCATCGGACTGGAGTACACCGCGTCGAAGTGAACGCCGCTGAGCCGCATGCCGAGAGCCACAGCCTTCTCTTCGCCTCGTGGTGTGAGGGGTAGGTCGGTGACGCCTGTGTGCTGTCCTGAAAGACTCCACTCCGTCTCGCCGTGGCGGGCGAGATAGATCTGGAGCGTCAGGCGGGCTTGCCCATCATCTCGGGGCGTCCGGACCGCAGCGACCGGCTCGCGCTCTCGATGACCGCGCCGGCGCGCACGCGCTGACCCGGCCGCACGCACACGAGGCCGACTGCCGCCTGTGCGCCCTGTGCCCTGAGCGCCTCGTTCACAGCGGCCAGAACCCGGTTGGCGGCGTGGGCGGTGCCCGAGACGTCTGTATCGGGAAGGACGGCGAGGAGTTGAGGCGGTGTGCGGCCGAGCACGCCCGGAGTGTCGACGTCGCGCACCGTGCTTGCGAGCGCGGCGGCCATCGTCTTGAGCGCTTCATCTGGCGGGAGGGCGCCATTCGCCTCGATCAGCAGCACGCCCAGGTTGCGCTGGTAGCGGTGGGCGCGCGCCAGTTCGTCCTCGAGCACGGGGCGCACGAATCGGTCGTTGAAGAGACCGGTCGTTCGGTCCACGATGTGCAGCGGCTCGGCCTGGGGATCGTCGGTCCTGACTCCGCAGGACGGGCAGAACACCGCGCCGTGGGGCAGAGGCGAACCGCACGCCTGACAGGTCTGAGCCTCGGGCCGGCGGCGGAGAAAATCGCCAATCGGCATTCGGTAAAGCCTATCAGTCGTGTTTGCCATGCCTAAATCAACCTCTTAACAGCCTGGGTTGTACGCGACTTTCGCGAATCCTAAGCTCGTTGGAGGTGTGCCGGCGGGGGAGGGACGGCACGGTGGAGGAAGGGAGGGCCCAGCGTGAGGTTTGCGAAAAAGTCTCGGCGACCCTACACGACCGCGGCAGCTGGTGCCGAAAGCCAGCTCTCCGCCCAGTCCGACACCGCAGCCAGCACCGGCTCCAATGCGCGACCGCGCGTGGTCAACCGATAGCTCACTCTGACCGGCGGCCCAGGGTCGACCAATCTCTCGACGATGCCCTCGGTCTCCAGCTCGCGCAGTCGCTCGGTCAACACGCGATCACTGATCCCAGGGATGCCCGCGAGCAGTTGATTAAATCGCGCGGGCGCGGGAAGAAGGGCTTTCACCACTGCCCCGGTCCAGCGCTTCCCTATCAGCTCGATTGCGCGCTGAAAGGGCGCGCTGTAGTCGAGGCCCCCTCCGACCATGGGGAGTGATTCTATGCGGTATCGCGAGTCTCCGAAAGGACCCGGCCGGGCTTTTCCACAAGAATTTTTTTCGGACCACAATCAAGCACCGAAACCCCGAGCCGATGAGCCGCAAGGAGGGCGCCCCGATGTTCAGACAATTGAGTAATTCGAGCCTGTGATGGAACTGAGCAACCAGGTCATCGTGGTCACCGGAGCGGCACGCGGCATCGGGCGCGCCCTCGTTCGCCGGTTCGCAGCAGAACGTCCCAAGACCATTGTCGTTGCGGACATCGACGGCGATGGAGCTGCCAGGGTCGCCGAGGAGGTCGGTGGGACATCTGTCCCATGCGACGTTGCGCGTGAAACGGACGCCGAGCGCCTTGTCCGTCAGGTCGAGTCGTCGTTCGGACGGATCGACATCTTCTGCTCGAATGCGGGCATCGCCGTGGGCGGTGGTCCTGAGGCAGCGGACCAGGACTGGCAACGGATTTTTGACGTCAACGTAATGGCGCACGTCTATTTCGCCCGCCAAGTACTCCCCAGCATGCTGGCACGCAAGCACGGCTACCTCCTCGGCACGGTATCAGCCGCGGGGCTGCTGAACCACATCTTCGCCGCCCCGTACGCAGTAACCAAAGCCGCGGCGCTCTCTTTCTTCGAGTGGCTCGCGATCGCGCACGGAGACGACGGCATCCGGGTGTCCTGCCTCTGCCCCCAGGGAGTGAAAACCGACATGCTGGCGGCCGAACAAGACCAGCTTGGAATCGATTTCCTGACCGCGGGCGCCATCGAGCCCGAAGCGGTGGCGGACGCAGTGGTCAAGGGTATTGGCGAGGAGCGCTTCCTGATCCTGCCCCACCCGGAGGTCGGCGAGTATTTTCGGCGCAAGGCAGACGATTACGATCGCTGGCTGCGCGGGATGCGGCGGCTGCGCCAAAACCTTCTCGCCTCCTCGCGCTGATTGCGCTGGCTGGCCCTCGTCACTGGTGTGGCCCTGGTCACTCTCGCATTCGGGGCGGCGACCCGAGTCGCGGACACCCGCGAAGGCCTCGTCGCGGAGATCATCACCCTGCTTGGGGGGATGGTAGGGGTCAGTCTATTGATCTACGGCCTCGCAGCCCGCAGGCGAACCAGCGCCCAAAGCCCGTCGGTGTCACGGGAAATCGAGCACCGGCCACCGGGGCGGCGCTCGAGAAAGGACGTCCTGCTCGGCGTCGGCGGCATCGGCCTGGCGCTCGTCCTGTTGGCCGGCCTGGCCGCGAGCGGCGGCTTCTGGTGGGCTGTGATCGGTGCCGTCTTGTTGGTGCCGATGGTGTCGGGCAGTGTCTACCTGTGCGTGCGCTACCTGCGGGCTAGTCCCTGAGCGATAGGATCTCACCCACCAGGTAAAGCGAGCCGCAGACCACGACGTTGCCGGAAGGCCCTGCGAGCTCTCGCGCGCGGTCAAGCGCTGCGTGTGCTGTCCGCGCCACATGCGCGCCAGCTCCGTACAGCTCAGCTAGCTGCTCTCGCGGAACTGCGTGGCCTTGCGCGCTGGCGGGCTCAGTGAAGACCACCGCGTCAGGCGTGAGCGTCCGCAGCGCGGTCAGGAGCTGCACCGGGTCGCGTTCGCTCAACATCGCGAACACCGCCACGAGCCGCTCCGCGCCGATCAGGCGGCGCAGGGCTGCGCCGGCCTTCACCATGGCTGCGGCGTTGTGTCCGCCGTCGAGGATCACACGCGGGCGCTGGGCTATTACCTGAAGCCTGCCTGGCCAGCGGACGGATGCGACACCCAGCCGCACGACTTCGTCGTCCATGTCATCGAGCAGGTGGGCCGCAGCTATGGCCAGCGCGGCGTTCGCCGGCTGATAGTCGCCGACCAGGGGAAGGCGCAGGTCGCGGTGCGCAAAGCCCGGACCTGTGACGGTCACGATGTGTCCGTCCCAACCAAGCGGCGTCGACTTGAGCGAGACCTCTCGACCCAGGCGCCACAGCTGCGCGGACATGCGCGCGGCCTGCGCCTCGACGATCTCCGACGCCTCGCCTTCACATCCCGTCACGACCCGATTTCCGTGCTTGATGATCGCCGCCTTCTCGCGCGCGATCTCGCCGATGGTACTGCCGAGGTACTTCTGATGGTCGAGATCGACGTTCGTGATCATCGCGACGCCGAGGTCGAGCGCATTCGT
>DATEGC010000080.1:0-4632 GCA_035280285.1 Candidatus Dormiibacterota bacterium
GTCTCCGAACGTGCAGGTCACATTGGAAGTCCCGTAGCCGATGCATGTGGGAGACATGTACAGCCGCTGGTTGTTCGCGAACTGGTTGGTGGCCGCCTGCTCCGCCAGCGCGTAGCTGCTGTTGTTCATGTAGTTGTACGCGGCCGCGAGCGCCGCAGCATCGACCGACGCTTGCATGCTGCGCCGATCGAGGTATCCACGTCCTCCGTCCAGGGCAAGACCGAGGAAACCGAACAGCGCGACCAGGATCAGCGCGACCAGGACGATGGCCTGGCCCCTCTGCGCGCGAGCATAGGCAGGCATCTCAGTACTCCACCGAGTAGGTGGCCGCGGCCGAGATGATGATGTTGTTCCCCGTGACCTGGCGGATCAGCGGCGTGAAGGGCACGAAGTTGTAGCGGATGGTCACCTGGATCGGTGCGTGGTTCCGAGCTGGGTTGGTGGCGCTGCAAGTGCCGTTGCTTTGCGCCCACATCTGGCCTCCCGGGGCATTCTCCAGCGTCGGGGAGAGTGTCTCCACCGTGGGCGGTGGGTTGGGCTCGGTGATGTAGATCCAGCCCTGGTTGGCCGGGGGCGCGGCTGTCGTGATCGGGCCGTTCGGACACGGATTCGCGAGCACGACATCGACCGCGTGCTGCTTCACTGAGGTCTCAACGTCCGCGTTTGTCGGCAGCTGCGCCGAGGACCGAATCGCTGTCCGAGCCCCTTCGTTGACCGCCTGGTTGAGCGTCACGTAGTAGTAGATGACGCGGCCAAAGTCGACGATCCCGAAGAGCAAGAGCAGAAGAACGGGGGCCACGATCGCGAACTCGGCGATGGCCTGCGATCGCTGCTCGGCGCCGGGTTCACTGAGAAGTCTGCGCATCTCAGTAGCCGCCCACCGTCATGTGCGTGTTGGACACGATGTGAATCGAGTTGCCGAGAGCGTCAGAGAGGAAGCCGGACGTGAATCCAAAGCTCATGACCAGGATCACGTTGACGTCGATGCCTTTGTACGCGTTGTCCGCGGGGGCAGACGCGAAATCCGTGCCAGGTGTGTTCGTGTAGCAGATGAAAAGGAGGGGCTGGTTGAGGGACGAGGGATAGGTCGACCCGTCGTACGGCGGGTTGTAAGCGGTGTTGCCATCGGTCGGAGTTGGGCAGGTGGTGGTTGGGTTCTGCAGGATCGAGGCAGGCAGACCTGAGTGGGCGAGGATCTCGTTGACCGACGCCTGGATCGCGGTGTCGGACAGGTATGGGTTGGTGCGCGTGTTGGGGTCGAACCAGCTGGCCTGCCGGGCGCCTTCCCGCGTCGCACCGGCGAGCGCGACTGCGAAGTAGAAGCACCGCCCGAGGTCGATGAGTCCAAACACGAGCAGGATCAGGAGGATCGCCGACACTCCGAACTCGACGGTCGACTGTCCGCGCTGGGTGCGAGATTGCGGTGACACGGCTAGCCGCCCGCCAGGTATTTGAGCGCAAGCAGCGCGGCCGGGCCGAGGATGATCACCCACAGCGTCGGGAAGATGCACCCGAGCATCGGAATCAGCATCTTCAGCGAGGCTCGTGCGCCCTTCTCCTGCGCCGTCAGGAGGTGCTTGATCCGGATCTCATCGGACTGCGCCCGCAGGATGCGGCTCACGCCAGATCCGAGCTGCTCGGATTGGATGATCGCCTGGACAAAGTTGTTCAGCTCTTCAACGCCCAGGCGCTGCCCCATGTCGTTGAGCGCTTCCAGCCGCGGACGGCCGAGCCGGATCTCCTGGATCACGCGGCCGAACTCCTCCGCCAGCGCATGGTCGAACTTTTCCGCGACCTTCTCCATTGCCGCTTCGAAGGTGAGCCCCGCTTCGACACACACCACCAGGACGTCGATGACGTCGGGGAGGTCGTTCTGCATCTCGGTCTTGCGACGCTTGACTCGACGGTTCAGCCACAACATCGGCCCGAACAGGCCCCACGCCGCTCCCTTTGCCGCAAGGATCGCCAACGCGACCGGGCTGCCATTCAGGAGGCCGAGCAGGATTCCCAGCGTGCAGAGCAGAGCCGTCAGCACGTAGCGGAACGCGATGAAGTCGGCAGTCCCCATTCCGGCCGGACGGCCGGCGAGCTGGATCTTCAGGTGGAGCTGTTGGCGCGCCTTGGCGGGGATGCTCTGCTCGATGAACTGCCCGATCCGTTTGAGGATCGGGCGTATGACGCGCTCCCGGAAAGGCACCTGGAGCTCATCCTCCGCGATCGAGACCGGCAATCCCCTCTCGTACACGCGGAGCCTGCCCTCGACCACGTCTGCGTTGCTTGGAGGCGCAGGCTGCAAGCTCCAGAATGTGGCGAACACGCCCACCGCGGCCACCAGACCCAGCAGCGTCGCGATGTAGAGGACCGCCACCGCTACACCCGGAAGGAGGTGATCCGTCTGATGAAGAGGTTCCCGATGAAGATCGAGATGACCACGAGCCCGAGCATCACCCGGCCGAGGGGCTGCGTGAACATGATCCGGAAGTAGCTCGGCGTGATCACGTCGAGCACGCCGGCGACGATGAAGGGGAGCAGCGTGATGATCCAGCCTGACGCGCGCATCTGGGCGGTCATCGCCGAGATCTGAGCTTTCATCTGGACGCGCTGCCGGATGGTGTGCGAGATGCTGTCGAGAATTCGCGCCAGGTTGCCGCCGATGGTCGACTGGATGGATATCGCCGTGACGATCAGGTCGAGATCCTCGCTGCCAACCCGCCTCACCGCGTTTGCCAGTGCCTGCGGCGTCGGCGTGCCGAGGTTCATCTCTTTGATCGCCCGGTTGAGCTCGTCCGAAACAGGCGGTGACGCGTTGCGGGCGACCGCCTCCACCGCCTGCGGCAGCGAGAGCCCGGCCTTCAACGCGTTCGAGAGCAGGCTCAGCGTGTCGGGAAGCCGGCCGTTGAACGCCTTCAGCCGCCGGCGCTGGCGAAACTTGACGAAGCGCATCGGAAGCAGGTAGGCGCCGACGCCGGCGATCACGAACTGGGGCGCGAAGCCAAACCGCCACAAGCCCAGGAGGACCCCGACGATCAGGAATCCGACCTGGATCATCACGAACTCAGAAGTGCGCAGCCTGAGGTCGGCCCGGCCAAGCTGCTCGGCGAGCGTCAGGCCGCCGTTGAGTCGGCGCCTGCGATTCGAGCGATCTGCGAGTGCTTGAAACGGTTGGTTGATTCGATCGCGCAGGCTCGCGCCGGCCAGGCCGTCGCGCCAGACGTCCGGGGCGGCGTTCCTCGCCGATGTCGCGGGCAGCGCGATCGCGGTGAAGGCCAGCAGCACCCCCAAAGCGGCGACCGCCGACAGCAGGAGCATGTTGCCCACTCAGCCCTCCATGCCCACCGACGCGCGCTCGACCGGCGCGAAAATCGTCTCTGGCACCGCCTCGCCGCGCTCCGCCAGATGCTCGAGGTGCACCGAGACTTTTCCGGTGGCGGTGTGAAAGCCCTTGGCGTTGCCGTCGACGTCGGCCCCGGTCAGCTGAAAACGAAAGAGCTCCTGTTGCTGCGTCTCGCCGTTGGTGATGCCGGTCACCTCGGCGATGTTGACGATCTTCCGCGCGCCGCCGCGCACACGCTCGACCTGCACGATGACATCGATCGCAGAAGCGATCTGTTTCTGAATGGCACGCGCGGGAAGGTCGGCTCCAGCCATCAGCACCATCGTCTCGAGCCGGCTGAAGGCGTCGTATGGAGAGTTGGCGTGGATGGTGCTCATCGAGCCTTCGTGCCCGGTGTTCATGGCCTGGAGCATGTCCAGGGCCTCGCCACCTCGACATTCACCGACGATGATCCGATCGGGCCTCATGCGAAGTGCGTTGCGGACGAGATCCCTGATTTCGATCGCCCCTTTGCCCTCCACGTTGGGTGGTCTCGACTCGAGGCGGATCACGTGCTCCTGCAGGAGCTGAAGCTCCGCCGCGTCTTCCACCGTCACGATCCGTTCCTCGGACGGGATGAAGCTCGAGAGGATGTTGAGCAGCGTGGTCTTGCCGGACGAGGTCCCGCCCGAGACCAGGATGGTCATCCGGGCTCGGACCGCGGCGCGGAGAAACTGGATCATCCCGGCACTGGCGCTGCCGATAGAGAGCAGGTCTTCAGGGCGCATCTTGTCGCGGGAGAACTTGCGGATCGTCATGCACGGACCGTCGAGCGCAAGCGGTGGCAGTACGACGTTCACCCGCGATCCATCGCGCAGCCTGGCGTCGCACATGGGCGAGCTCTCGTCGACCCGTCTGCCGACGGTGCTGACGATGCGGTCGATCACCTGCCGCAGCTGGACCGGACTTTCGAACGCGATCGGGCTCAAGGTCACCCGGCCACGTCGCTCGACATAGATCTGGTCGGGGTTGTTGATCATGATCTCGGTGATCGCTGGGTCCTCGAGCAGTGGTTGGAGCGGCCCCAGTCCGAGAACCTCATCGAACAGGGCCTCTATGAGGTATCCGTACTCGAGGCGATTGACCGCGACGCCTGAGCTCTTGATGTAGTCATCGGCCACACTCTCGATGCGCGACCGCACGCCGGCCCGATCTGTGATGTCGATCTCGTCGGCATGGCGCTCCACCAGCAGCGCGCGGATCGCGTTCTTGGCTGCCGAGAGCCCCGACGAGATGCCTGGCGGCTTGGCTCGGACATC
>DATEGC010000081.1:0-22176 GCA_035280285.1 Candidatus Dormiibacterota bacterium
CAGGCTCCGGGCGGGCAGTGGACCATCCTGCAGGGCTTCACCGCCAGCTCCAGCTACGTCTGGAACACCAACGGCCTCACCACCGGCACCTACCTCTTCGACATCTGGGTCCGCCAGTCTGGCTCCACCGCCCAGTACGAAGCCCATATCTCGCCCAACCCCACATACACCCTCTTCACAGGACCGGCCTGCACCGGAGCCAACCTGGCCTTCAGCGCCACATCACCGCAACCGCCTGGCACCCAGATCACGTTGAACGCCAGCGCGACCGGCTGCCCCAACCCGACTTACGAGTTCTGGATCCAAGCCCCGGGCGGCTCCTGGAACATCGTGCAGGGCTACGGCACCAGTTCGCAGTACGTCTGGAACACCAACGGGGCGGCGACCGGTACCTACCTCTTCGACGTCTGGGTCCGCCAGACCGCGTCGGGTGCGCAGTACGAGGCACATCTCTCGCCGAACCCGGCGTTCACGATCCAGACGGGCCCACCCTGCACCTCGGTGACTCTCAACTTCAACCCGGCCTCACCGCAGCACCCCGGAACTCCGATCCAGCTCAACGCCGTCGCCACGGGCTGCCCAGACGCCACGTATGAGTTCTGGGTGCAGGCTCCAGGCGGGCAGTGGACCATCGTCCAGGGCTTCAGCGCCAACGCGACGTTCAACTGGAGCACGACGGGACTCGCGCCAGGCACCTACCTGTTCGACGTCTGGGTCAGGGAGGCGGGGTCGACCGGACAGTACGAGGCGCACATCTCGCCGAACCCAACCTACACGCTGAACTGAAGCACGACGTCACCGACCTTTCGGTAGCCATCTAGAGCAACATTCGAGAATCGGAGCTCGATAGCATCACCCCGGTGCACGCCCACAGGGACATAAATCCAGCCCGAGATGCTCTGACCACTCTCGACATCACCGGCGAGATGCGTCGAGCGCGCATAGTCGGCAGCGCGAGTCTCACCACCCACTGAAATCGTCGGGGCCGGATTCCACTCGACCTCGGTCGAGCCTGCATTGGTGACGTTGACGTGGAGCCACGTCGCGCGACCTGCGCCGTCCAGCGCGACGCGATCCACCTCGATCGAAACGAATTCGAGCTGCCCGGTCGCGCCACTGGTCACCACATCGGCCGAGGTCGGCGGGACGCCAGATCCGGGTGGCGAAGCCTCGGCCCCGAGCCCGAGCGCGCCGCCGACCAGGATCGCTGCGGCCGTCAATCCGTAGAAGCCGCTCAACGCGCGCCGCGCGTAGGCTCTTCGCAGCGCGGAGTCGATTCCCAACGCCATCAGCGCGCCAGTCGCCGGCAGAGCGGGATATGCGTAACGCCCGGGCCCGAGGAAGTCGAACCCCGACGCGGACGGCAGAAAAAGCGTCAGGACCACAATCCCGCCGGTGGCGGCGATCGCCATCAGCAGCTGGCCATGACTCGATTCGAGGCGGCGGACAGCGACGGCTACCCCCGCCGCCGCCATCAGCGCCGTCAGGCTGGCGAGCACGACAAACGGAGCCGCAAACGGCAGCGCGCCGAGCGGTTCCCCTGTCCAGTACGTCAGCAGAAAGAAGGCGACATCCACGCCGAGCAGTGCGGGTGTGACAGGCATGGGAAGGGTCTGGGTGAGCCGGCTCGTCAGACCGAGCGGCGAGATAGCTCCATAGTTGAGGTAGTTGATCGCGAACCACGGCACAAGGCACGCAGCCGCCACAGCCGATGCCACGAGGACAGTGGCGGCTCGGTATCTCCAAGAACGCTCTCGAACCGGCCACAGCATCGCGAGGGCGAGCGCCGGGAGCACGCCGATCAACGTCACCTTCACGAGGAGGCCGACGCCGAGCGTGAGCCCAGCGAGCGCGGCCCGCCGCCACGTCCAGGACCGGCTGACGTTGCCAACTGCGAGCACGATCACGAGTCCTCCCAGTACCGCCGACAACGCGTCGTTGCTGACGCGCGTCCCGTTCAGTGCAAGTCCCGGGAGCAAAACGGCAAACAGCGCCGCGAGCACCGCGATCTCTCGTCGATGCGGGGCTAGTCGCGACGCCACCACCACGGCCATCGGCGCGAGCAGGGCGATGAGAAGCGCATTGATGACCCGCATCACGTAAACGGCGGCCAGCGTGCCGCCGGCCCTGGATGCGATCCACCAGAACGGGACCATCAGCACGTAGTAGCCAGGCGGCTGCGCCGACTCATAAGACAGCTGCCAGATGTGCCTTGACATCCAGACCGCGTTCGCGCGCGCCGACAGGCCGTCCGGCGCTGGTCCGATGTCGTTGACGTCAGGAGTCGGATACGAGCCCGGTGATTCGAAACGGAACACGCCTGTCGATTGCATGAGGCGCAGCGTTTCGCGATCGATGATCGTCCTGTCGGCCAACGGGTAGACACCGTGGCTCAGTTGAATGATGAAGTCGGTGTGCTGCGCCTCATCGACTCGCGACCACACGGGCTGCGTGAGCGCCATCAGCAGCGCGGGTATCAGCCCGGCGACGTAGGCGGCGATGAGTGGCCGCCGCCGCGACGCCGCCAAGGCGTCAGAGCGGGTTGCTTTCGCTGTCGATGCCGAGAATGCTGAGGAAGAAGCTTGCAAAGATGGTCTGGACGCCAAGTGTTAGAAGGACTGCGGCCGGAATGATCTCGCGCATCGTGACTCGCGGATCCAGGGCGTGAAAACCGCCCGATTGCCAGGAGATGACGGCGATCAACATGCCGAGAACGCCCAGCAGGAACAACAGCGCCCCGACGGCGAGTCCTGTCTCGAGATTGAGATACCGAAACATGGCCGTGTAGCTCGGGTTTGGGGGATGGAACCCCTCGCGCATCGCGAACACCTTCGTGAACACCGCGAAGACGACCAGCTGGTAGCCGATCAAGCACGCGAATCCCGCGAACAACAGCGTGTGGATGTCGAGGCCAACAGGTCCGATCGTCTTGGGTCCGGTTTCGAGCCACGCCCCCCCGAGCAGGCCCGCGGCAAACAGCGCGATCCCTGGGTAGAGGAACAGCCACCGTGGGCTGAACAGCAGCATGAAGCGGAGGTGGCGCCATCCGTCGCGCCACGTGCGCAGGTGCGGCGGCCGCGAGCGGCCGTCGGGACTCAGGGTGACCGGGACTTCGGTGATCTTCATCCGGCGCAGGGAAGCCTTGATCACCATCTCACTGGCAAACTCCATGCCTGTCGCACGTAGATGAAGCTTGTCGTACGCGTCCTTGCGAAATGCGCGCAGCCCGCAGTGCATGTCGCCGACCGGCGTATGAAAGAAGACGCGGCTGATGAACGTGAGCGCCGGGTTGCCAACCCAGCGATGCGACCAGACCATGGCGCCGTCTTCGATGGCACCCGCGAACCGGTTGCCCATCACGAGGTCGTAGCCCTCGCGCAGCCGGTCGACGAGCGGACCGATCGCGGTGAAGTCATAGCTGTCGTCGGCGTCGCCCATGATCACGTAGCGGCCACGCGCTGCATCGATGCCACCGATCAGTGCGCTGCCGTAGCCCTTGCGCACGACGTCGACCACGCGGACGCCGAGCTCGTGGGCGACGGCCTGCGACCCATCGCTGCTGCCGTTGTCGGCGACGATAACCTCGGCCGCGAGGTGGAGCTGCTTGATTGCGCCTTGGGCTTTGCGAATGCACGTGGCGAGCGTCTCCACCTCGTTCAGGCAGGGCATGACGATCGAGAGCTCGATCGCGGTCGACGGTCTGTGCTCGGCCTGTCTGCGAGGGCGTTGGGCGACGCTCACGGTCTGGTGCAGAGTAACGCCACGGCCCGCGGTTCTTGCCAGAAAACAGTGACCCCGACGGATCGCCTCTCAGGAGCCGGGCCACGACCTTGCGGTCCTGTCCCTGCCCCCTTGAACGTTTCCCTCGGGGCCGTGGGCAAATGTAAGGGCAGCCCGGCAGGCTTGCAAGTCCGAAAGTCAGTTCGCCGCCAAGCGATAAGTAGTAGCCTCAGCCGGTGCCCATCAGCCTGCAGGAAGCGCAGCACGTGATCGCCCGCGCGCAGGCCAAAGCCGGCGACCTCGGCATCCGGGTCGCTGTCGCCGTCGTAGACGAAGGCGGATACCTGATCGCGCTGGCCCGCATGGAGGACGCGCTTCCGATCTCACCGCAGGTCGCGGAGGCGAAGGCGGTCGGAGCGGCGATGCTCCATCGCGATGGCGCGAGCCTCGCCGAGCTGGCCAAGGACCGCCCCGGTTTCTTCAGCGTGGTCGACCGGCTGGTGCGGGTCCCGATAGTGCCCGGCCTCGGTTCCGCCCTCATCCGGCGCGATGGCAAGGTGCTAGGCGCGATCGGAGTCAGCGGCGGACGTCCCGAGCAGGACCTCGAGTGCGCCGAGGCCGGTCTCAGCTCAGCCTGATCCGCCGCATCGGCTCGTAGATCGAGCCGCCGCGGCCGAGTTTGCTCCTGTAGAGGATCAGCTCGTCAGCCCGCCACGCCTTGAAGGTGGGCGGCGGCGCAAGCTGCGGTAGCGACGCTCCGTCGCGAGGCCTCGCCCGAGCGAGGGTAAGGTGGGCGTGAAAGGGGCGGTCCTCGGCCTCCAGGCCCGCGCGCTGAGACTCGGCCTCCACGCGTGCTGCCAGCTCGGCGACATCCTCGGTCCCTGAGCCCACGCCGATCCACACCACGCGCGCCATCCGGCCGCGCTTGAAACTGCCAATCGCTCCGAGCTCGACGTCGAATGCGCGCAGCCCCGCCGCGCCCACGCTGTCCGCGATCCTCTCCGCCAGCGCCAGCTGCACGTGGCCAAGGAAGCGGATCGTCAGGTGGAGATTTGCGGGAGGGGTCCAGCGAAACTCGGGCGCGCGTCGCGCGCAAGCGTCGAGATAACCCGCGAGGGCCTGGCGATGCGCTTCGGGCAATGGCAGCCCGAAGAACGCGCGAACGTTTACCGCCCCAGGCGGGTTTTCTTCTGCCAGTTGACCGGAGCCCAAGAGCTCGGCGCGCTCGGCCGCCAGCCGAACTGCGAGCTGACCGAGTCGATGCCCGCGGCGAGGTTGTCGAGCTGGATCATGTTGACCTCGTCGGGTGTGATTGGCGGATTGAGCATGACTGCCTCCATGGCGTACGTAGGCGGAACGAGGAGTGGGACCGGCAGCCTGAACTTGGCCTTCTTGATGCCGCGCGCGCCCAGGAACCAGTCGAAGATCTGCTCGTACGTCACTACCTCGGGTCCGCCGAGCTCGATGATCTTGCCCAGCAGCTCGGGCTTGGCGAGCGCCTCGACGATGCACCGGGCAGCGTCCTCGCGCAGGATCGGCTGCATCTTCGCCTGCCCGCTCCCCGGGATGAAGGCGAAGGGGCCGATCAACGCACGCTCGAAGTCGTTGAGGAGTCCCCCTTCCTCGGCCAGGATGAACGAGAAACGGAGGATCGTCCCCGTCACCCCGGTCCGCGCCAGCTCCTGCTCGCCCATCCAGCGCGAGGTGAAGTACTTGAAGTGGGGGTCGAGCTTGGCCCCGATCGCGCTCACGAAGACGACTGAGCGCACTCCGGCGGCCATGGCGGCCTGGCCCATGATGCGAGGCCCGTCCACGTTCACAGCGAGGTACGACTGCGGCCGGTTTCGGCGCACGGCGACGAGGCTGATGATGTGCTCGACGCCCTGGGCTGCCTGAGTCACGGACGAGGGGTTCAGGGCGTCGCCGACGACGACCTGGGCACCACGCACTTTGAACGCAGCCGCCTTCAGGGGGTCGCGCACGAGCACGCGCAGCTGATGCCCGAGGTCGAGGATCTTGTGAGCCACGCCGCGGCCTACGAAACCGGTCGAGCCGAGCAGAAGGATCCGTGCCACGGCAGAGAATCCTATCCGAGGGATACTGAGATCCAGTGGCCGGAGCTACCTCCAGCGGTTTCGTGCTCGGGGTGTTCGCTTTCCTGCTCGGGATCGCGGCGATCTTGGCAGCGATCCGGCGCCGGCGCGGAAGGGCGGCTTACCTGGAGACGTACGCTGCCAGCGGCGGCATTGTCTACACCGCCGTTCAGATGGGCTGCGGAGCTGTGCTCCTACTCGGCGGAGCGGGCCTGATGACCCTGGCCCTTGTCTTCAAGCACTAGATCACGTTCTTCTCGTGCACCAGTGAGCCCTTCGCGAACCGCGTGAATGCGAACGGGCTGATGTCGATGTCCGACGTGTGGTCGAGCAGCAGCTGAGCCAAGAGCAGCGCCGCGGCCGGCGCCTGCATGAAGCCGTGCCCGCTGAAGCCAGCGGCGCACCAGAAGCCCTCCACCTCGGGCACCGGCCCGAGGATCGCCTGGTGGTCGGGCGTGGTCTCGTACAGGCCCGCCCAGGCGGTCTTGATGCCGGCACTGGCGAGCGCCGGCGCGCGTCGGGCGGCCTGCTCGAACATTTTCTCCAGGAAGTCCCAGTTCACGTCCGTGACGTATCCGGGCGGCTCCGCGCGGTCGCTCATCCCGATCAGGACGCCGTCACCCTCGGGATGGAAGTACATCGATGTCTGGAAGTCGACCGTCATCGGGTTGGTGCGCGGAACGGCAGGGAACGTCCCCGTGGCCACGACCTGGCGGCGGTAAGGAAGGATCGGAATCTCCAGGCCCGCCATGCGTCCGATCGACGACGACCACGCCCCCGCGCAGTTGAAGACGAGACGCGTCGCCACGTCGCCGGCGGACGTGCGCACGCCTTGCACGCGGCCACCCGCGACGTCGATGCCGACGACTGCGACGCCCTCCTTCATCCGCGCGCCACGCCGTCGAGCAGCTGAGGCATAGCCCGAGGTGACGTCTGCCGGACTCGCGATGCCGTCGCTTGGGCAGAACGTGCAGCCAAGCACATCCTCGACGTTGAGCACCGGCACCATTCGCGACGCCTCGGAGGGGTCCACCCACCGCGCCTCCGTGAGGCCGACGCGGTGCCACATCTCCATGTTCTGGCGGAAGTCCTCGACATGCTGTGGCAGGGTGAGCACAAAGAGATATCCGATCTGACGAAAGTCGGCGGGATGACCCGTCTCCTGCTCGAAGTCTTCGAACATCCGGACGGACCTGCGCTGCAGAAGGACGTTCGCCTCCATCGAGAACTGCTGGCGCACGCCGCCCGCGCATCTCCCGGTCGACTGCGAGCCAAGCGTCTCGCGCTCGAGCAGGAGCACATCGACGTTGCGTTTCGCGAGCTGATACGCGAGCGCGCAGCCCATGATGCCGCCGCCCGCGATGACTACGTCAGCGCTTTCCACGGGCCTCTGACTCGCCTTCTTCGCGCACGGCCTTCACCGTCCCCCACACCTCGAAGATCAGCTTGAGGGCGGCAAGCGTGGTGATGTCTCCGTGGTCGAACGGCGGCGACACCTCCACGATGTCGATCCCAACGAGCCGTGAGCGAGCGGTCGCGCCGCGCAAGAGGTCGAGAGCCTGGCGCGTGGAGAGACCGCCGGCCGACGGGATTTCCGTGCCCGGCGCGAATGCGGGATCGAGCGCGTCGATGTCAAACGAGATGTGCACCTTCTGGCCGGCCAGCCGGTCGGCGATCTTGCTCGCCGAGCCCGCGGGGTCGTGCGCGATCTCCGCTGTCGAGACGAGCAGCATCTGGTTCTTGGCGATGAAGTCGATCTCCTCCGGGTCGAAGTCGCGGCCGCCTGCGATGACGACTCGTTGCGGTTCGATGCCGGACGCTTCGAGGGCGCGCCGCAAGGCACATCCACACGTCCAGTGGCTGCCACGCGAGAAATCGCACAGGTCGGGATGTGCGTCGACCCACAGCACGTGCAAGCCCGGATGCCGGCGCACCTGTGCGGAAAGCGTCGACACTGCAGTGCAGTGGTCGCCGCCCAAAACGGTCAGGAACGCTTCCGGCGGCACCCGCGCCAGGCGCTGCATCGGAGTCATCCAGCCGCCCTCGATGTCTTCGCCAACCTCCAGGTCGCCGAGGTCCTGCACCCGAAGGCCGGCAAGCGCGTGGCCGTCTTCGGTCACCGGCGGCATCGCCGCGGAAAAATGCCGAATCCGCTCCGGCGCGAACGCGGCGCCCTTCCGATACACCGCGGAGTTGTCATACGGGATGCCGGCCACTACCACGTCTGGTTTCTCGCCGCCCACCAACCCTGCCCACGGACGCAAGCCGTCGAGATTCACACCCGGCGGGACTCCGGAACTTTAAGGATCAGCAGCGCGCCTACAAGCAGCCAGGCGCAAAACACGGCGAAGATCACCGGGTATCCTCCTGGGAGGCCAAAGATCTCCGGTCCTTTGTTGAACGGGTCGAGCAGGAATCCGCCGACGAATCGGGCGATGATTCCCGCACCCGCAGTTGCGATATTGCTGAATCCCATGAACAGCCCTGCTTCGCCCTGCGGAATGATGTCCTGAATGAATGCCCAGTCCACAGAGAAGAAAAGCCCGTAACCGACTCCGATCAAGATGCCAACCAGCGTTGCCTGTGCGGCCAACTCTGGCACATGGAGAAACGAGGCGAGCGGTTTAACCAAGCCCGAAGGCAGCAGCTGAAAGTGGCTGAAGATCAGGAACAGAACACCAGCTGAGCCCAAAAGCCCGCCAGCCAGGATCACCGGTCGGCGTCCGACACGATCTGAGAGGCGCGCAGCCGGGAGAGAAATGAGAAACGCGCACACGATGACGATCCCCAACAGCGTGTAGCTGGCGGTGGTGGTGGCTTTGTCGTCATGGTGGAAGAAGACGTCGCTGAAGTAGAAATAGACAAAGCTCTGGACACCGACAAGGCCCATCAGGATCAGTAATCGTGACGCCATCAACCACAGGAAGCTCGGGTATCGCAGCGGCGTAGAGAACGTCGTCGCGATTGCGTGGCGAACGCCTGCAAACTGGTCACGTCGGGGCTGTGAGCGGTCGGGAACAAGCAGGACGGTCGGCACCCCCGTCGCCAGGAGCACGACACAGATGCTGAGAATCGCTGCAGTTGCTCCGGCGTGAGCCAGGATGTAGCCGCCGACAACCGTGCCGGTGAACAAACCAACCACGTTCGAGATGCCGTAGTAGCCTGACCCCGTCCCTCGCTGCTCATCAGGTACGACATCGGGCAGAAGCCCCTGGTAAGGCCCTTGCGCCGTGTTGGAAGCGGTCTGCAGCAGAAAGTAGAAGACGAGCACCAGCCAGTAGCTGCCGGAAAGCGCAATGCCGATCAGGAAGACGACGTCGCCTAGGGTGCCGGCGAGGATGAAGGGATGCCGGCGACCGAAGCGGGTTCGCGTTCGGTCCGAATAGGCTCCGACCAGCGGCTGCCATACCACGGCCATCAGCGAGCCGATGCCTTCGAGAGTGCCCAGAGCAACGCCTTTGTTGGCGTTGCCGACGAGGTGTTGAACCAGGTTCGGCAGGATGAGTCCGCCCATGCTGTTCCACAGGTAGCCGATCGCCACCCAGTAGACCGAGAGGAGAACGAAATCGAGGTTGTTGAGCCGCCGCTTGGGCGCTGCGGCGACCGCGGCGACGGTCAATCCGGTTGGTATGGCGGAAGCGACTTCTTCACCGGCCGATCCTCGCGGTAGCCGAGCGCGTACTCGCCCTGGAGGATCGTGTGCACCTCACGCGTGCCCTCATAGATGATCGGAGCCCGCGAGTTGCGCAGGAAGCGCTCGACCGGGTACTCGGCCGAGTAACCGTAGGCGCCGTGCACCTCCACCGCGTCGTGCGCCGCGTTGAACGCGGCGTCGGTGGCGTACTGCTTCGCCACCGAGACCTGGCGCGTGTGGCGCGCGCCCGTGTTCTTCATCCACCCGACCTTGAAATAAAGCAGCCGGCAGATCTCATAGTCGCGCGACATGCGCGCGATCATTTGCTGCACGAGCTGGTAGCGGCCGATCTCCTGGCCGAACGTCCGGCGCTCGCGCGCGTACCTGACCGAGGCGTCGAGGCAGGCGCGCACCGTACCTGTCGCGCCGGCCGCGACCGTGTAACGGCCGTTGTCGAGGCAGCTCATTGCGATCTTGAATCCGTCGCCTTCGTCGCCTATGCGATCTGCCTCCGCCACCTCGAGGTCGCTCATGAAGATCGAGCCCACGTCCCCCGCGCGGATGCCGAGCCGATCTTCGATCGGCTCGGTGCGCAGCGCCTTGCCGCACCTCTCGCGGTCGAGCATGAAGGCGGACACACCGCGGCTCCCCGCCTTTGGATCTGTTTTGGCGAAGACGAGCAGGTAGTCGGCCGTATCCGCGTCCGAGACCCAGATCTTCTGGCCGTTGAGGACGTACGCATCGCCGCGCCGTCGCGCAGTCGATTGCATGGACGCGACGTCAGAGCCTGCATCGGGCTCGGTGAGCCCATAACACGCGAGCTTCTTGCCCGACGCCATCGGCACGAGCCAGCGCTGCTTCTGCTCTTCGCTGGCCCAGGTGTAGAGACCCATCCCGACCAGGCCGACGTGGACGGAGAGCACGGTCCGGTAAACCGTGTCGACGTACTCCAGCTCCTCGCAGACCAGGCCGAGCGAGAGGTAGTCCAGTCCGTAGCCTCCGTAGCGCTGGGGGAAGCACACTCCCGGCAGGCCGAGTGACGCCAGCTTGGGAAAGATCTCCGGGTCATGCTTGCCGGCGCGGTCGTCGGCCGCGATCCGCGGCGCGAACTCCCGGGCGCAGAAGTCGCGTACGGCCGCGACCAACTGCTCCTGATCCGCGGTCAGGGCCAGATCGAGCATTTACGAACGCAACGGTATTACTTATGCGACGGCGACGGCGATGGGCTGGTCGTACGCGCTGAAGACGCCACCGGGTGGAGGTCATTGGGTCCGACGTGGCCGATCAGCGGTAGGCGGTGGCCGAAGCCGAGGATGAACGGCACTGTCCGCGAAGCGTGCAGCTGCGGCTGCAGGAAGTCTGTGTAGATCTGCTGCAGCTGGTGGATGCCCGCCACCGAGTCGAGGTGGGCCTGATTGTTCTTGGCCGCCGCCGCCTTTAAAGCATCCAGGTCGGATTTCGAGACCATCGCGGCCGTGATCGGGTTGGAGAGGATCTGGCCTTCGAGCTGGTTCACCTGCGTGAGCGTGAGGCTCGCGCTGCGCAGGGCGGGCTCGAACGCGTTGTCGAGCGTCACCAAGGCCGAGATGGCGAGGTACACGATGATCAGGCTGACCCCGACGTGAACGAAGATGCCGAGCAGCCCGTCCACGCCGCGGATCGCCTCCATGCGGTGGAACGCGCCGCCGATGCCGCCTCCGATCGCGCCTAGCACCACGGCCAGGATCAAGGCGATGAACACCGCGAACACCGCGTTCAGGTGGAGGAACTTATGCACAGCGTCCGTGTACTGGTCGTGAAACCGGAAAACCACGAGCAGGGTGCCAAAGAAGAAGATCTCGGCCATCAGCGGCTGAATCACGCCACGCTGGAAGCCGGTGATGAGGGCGATGACCAGTATGAGGACGACGAGAATATCGATGACCACGGGCGGGCGCCATTCTAGAGGACGGGCCCACTGACTCCTTCCTGCTAGCGGGTCCGGTCAAGGGAGCCGTATTCAGTTAGACTCGCATCGACTTTTGGCCCGAACGATCGCAGTCGCGATGCAGAAGGGCGGGGTTGGCAAGACCACCACCGCCGTCAACCTGGGAGCCGCACTCGCCGAGTCGGGCCAGCGCGTCCTGCTGATCGACCTCGACGCCCAGGGCCACCTGACGCTCTACATGAAGCCGCCAGGCGAATTGGAGAAGACCGTCTATCACCTGCTCGTCGACCCGGACACCACGGTCACCGACGTGGTCCAGGAAGCGCCGCAGATGGGCGTCCATTACATCCCGGCTGACATCGAGCTCGCGGGCGCGGAAAACCAGCTCATCAACGAGATTGGGCGCGAGAGCATCCTTCGAGACAAGCTCGAGCCGGCGCAAAAGCGCTACGACTTCATCATCATCGACTGCCCGCCGTCGCTGGACCTCATCGTGATTAACGCTCTGGTTGCCGCCGATGAGGTGCTGGTGCCGCTGCAGGCGGAGTTCCTCGCCCTGAAGGGAATGCAGGAGCTGCTCGTCACCATGGAGCGGGTGAAGCGAAGGCTCAACCCGCGCCTCGAGCTGATCGGGATCCTGCCGACGCTATACAAGCACCGCGCCCTTCACTCGCAGGAAGTGCTTGCGGCGGTGAAAGAGAAGTACGGCGATAAGGTCTACGACTTCTGGATCACCGACTCGATTCGATTTGCAGAGACGCCGCTGGCGGGACAATCCATCCTGACGTACGCGCGCGAGTCGGACGGAGCAAAGTCATATCGCGCGCTGGCGACCAGGGTCATGGAGAATCACAGGGTTCAGGATTAGGGGAATCGCGATGCCAACCTTCAAGCGCGTATCACTCGTGGGTTCGGAAGAGTTGTTCCGTGCCACTCGACCAGAGGCGGTTACGGACACCGATGACGTGATCAAGGAAACCGTCGACCGACCCGGCCGGGCGGACAAGATCGTCCTCAAGACGATGAACTTCACACCGGACGAGATCGAACTCTTGATCGAGGCGGTGCAGACGGCGAAGTATCCGGACCGTGTCCGGGCCAAGCCAGCACTGGACAGGTTCGACGCGCTCGATGCCCTGCGGCAGAAGATCCAGGCGATGCAGGATCAGTAACGCTTTTTAGAGCGGCGCCGGATGTAGCCGTACGTCCAGTAAAGGCAGATCAATACCAGGACGATCGCAAACCCGACCACCGCCGCTCGGCCCATTTGCTGTAAATACTGATTCATGGCCAGGCTCGCCATCGTCAAGGTCAAACTCGATCGGGATGTGAACTGCTACATCGTCTCGGACGCCACGACGAAGGACGCGGTCGTGATCGACCCGGGTATGCCGGCTGAGAGGATCGTTGAGCAGGCGGCCGGGCTGACGGTCAAGCACATCCTGGCCACGCACGGCCATCCGGGTCACGTGGGCGGCAAGGACGACGTCAAGACGGTCACCGGCGGCCAGACCGGAATCCATTCCGCCGACGCCAAACAGTTCCTTCGCTCTGCCGACCGCTATCTGCTGGACGGCGACGAGCTGGAGTTCGGCGAGTTCAAAGTTCAGGTCCTGCACACGCCCGGCCACACGCCAGGGAGCGTCTGCTTCCTGATCGCGAATCACGCATTTGTCGGCGACACGATTCTGGCCGGCGGGATCGGCCGGCAGATGCCGGAAACCGACCTCCGCCGGCAGATGATGAGCATCGGCACCAAGCTGCTGCGTCTGGCGCCCTCGACCGCCCTCTACCCCGGCCACGGTCCGGCGACGAGCCTGGAGCGCGAACTGGCCCAGAACCCGATTTTCAGGGGGGCGGGCGTGCGAGCCTAGCTCGGGCCCTTAAAGCTCATCAGGATCTTCGTCACCCCGGACCCCGAATCACCGACCAGCGTGCCGGTGGCGTGGGAGTTGCTTTTGCGCGAGAACGTCGCCGCGAACCTGTCGTTGGTAGCGCTCGAGAAGTTGATAGACCAGTCGCCCTGGCTCATCTGCCTGGCGTAGAAGGCCTGGACCCTCGAAACGGGATCGGCCGTCTCCCACTCCATCCCCCACGCGACCTGCCCGGACGACTCGAAGGAGGCACCCGCCGTCAGGCGAGCGCCAGGATAGATGGGCACGTCCGCCGGAAAGTTGGAAGGCATCGGAGCTTGCGCATCGAGTTGCCCCGAGGCCCTGGCGAGCGGAGCGCCTGACGTCCGGGCGGCGCTCGCCTGTGAAGAGCCACCGAAGCTGCACGCGACGAGACCGAGGCAAAGGATGGACGCCGCGCACGCCGGCAGCCGCATCTAGCTCGCGACGAGCGCCGGCCGGACCATGCGGCCACGCGGTTTGCCTCCTTGCTCCACGAGCTCGCCTCGGAGGAAAACCTCTTTGATCGCGAAGTCGAACTCTTTGCCTTCCAGCGCGCTGTGCCGCTGTCGCGAGCGCATGCGGGCTGCGCGGACAGCCGTCTTGCGGGAGGGGTCGACGATGACGATGTCCGCGTCGTACCCAGGCGCGATCGCGCCTTTGCTTTCCGTCAGCCCGAGCAGGCCCGCCGGCTCCTGGCAAACCCAGCGGGGGGCGAGCCATACGTCGCCGAGCTCTTTTGCCAGCTGCAGGCAGCTCAGGTAGAGGGTCTGCACGCCGGGGCTGCCCGCCGGCGATTCCTCGAACCCTCGCGACTTCTCATTGTCGGTATGCGGCGCGTGGTCGGTGCTGACGACGCTGATCACGCCCCTCTTCAAGCCGTCGATGAGCGCCCGGCGGTCGGTCTCCGTACGGATCGGCGGCAGCATCTTCATGGCCACACCGACGCGCTCGAAGTCCAGCGCGGTCAGCTGCAGGTACTGCGGGCACGTTTCGAGGCTGATCGACGCGCCATTTCGGATCGCGTCTTCGGCCGCCTGCAGACCAAGAGCGCTCGAGAGGTGCGCAACATGCAGGTGCGCGCCGGATTCCTTGGCGACCGAGGCGGCGGCCGACACCGCGACCGCCTCCGCCTCGGGCGGCCTGGACTCGAGCAGGTCGTCATAGGACAAAAGCGGTCGGCGGAAGGCGGCGAGGACCGTCGGATCCTCGGCATGGATCGCGAGCGGCAGGCCGAGTCGTGCCACCACCGGCGCAAGGCGAGCCAGCGTCCCGTAGTCCGACGGGGGCTCGAGGTCGGGATCTTCTACCCCCGGCGAATACAGAACCTGCTTGCGGCTCAGGCTGAACGAGTACGCGAGGTAGGCCTTGAACCCAACCGCGCCCGCCTCGGCCATGCCATCCAGCTGATCCGGCGTCGTGCTCGAGCGAATCAGCCCCCACAGGCCGAAGTCGACGCGTGCCTTGCTGCGCGCGAGCGCGGCCTTCGCCTCGAGCACGCCCGCGTTGTCGACCGCGGGCACCGTATTGGGCATGTCCACGACCACGGTGACGCCGCCCGCCGCCGCGGCCGCGGTCAACGTGCCGAAGTCCTCCTTCTCAGGAAAGCCTGGATCGCGGCTGTGCACATGCACGTCGACCGCGCCGGGCAGCACATACAAGCCGGTCGCGTCCACCGCCTTGCCATTGGTCGCAAGACCTGGCTCGACGCGCGTGATGACGCCATCTGTCACCTGCACGTCGGCTCGGCGCGGGCCGCGCGGTGTGTAGACGGTGCCGCCCCGAATGAGGAGCTCAGTCAAGCTCGAGATCTGCAATGCGGAACAGAGGCGAGTAAGGAATCCCGGCCTTGCGGATGTTCTCCTCGCCGCCCTCACCCCGATCCAGCACGACAACCAGATGAATGACGTCGAGCCCGGCGTCGCGCAGCACCTGCACTGAGCGCAGCGAATCGCCGCCTGTAGTGACCACATCCTCGATCACGGTCACGCGGTCACCCCGCTCAAATCGACCTTCGATCTGTTTCGCGGTGCCGTAGCCCTTCGGCTCCTTGCGGACCAGCAGCAGCGGCAGCTCGAGCTCGATCGCGACCGCGCCGCCGAGCAGGACGGCGCCAAGCTCAGGTGCGGCGACGCGCTGCGCATCCTTCGGTACGAGCTCGGCCAGTTGATGGCCGAGCCGCTTCAACAGCGCCGGCTCGGTCTCGAACAGGAACTTGTCGAAGTAGCGGTTCGACCGCTTGCCCGAACGGAGGACGAAGTCGCCTTTCAGGTACGAGGCCGCGACAAGGTCGCGCGCCAGCGCCTCCCGCTCCGCAACCACCGCCTCAATCTAATGGATAGAAGCAGGCCGCCCGGTGATCGGGCCCGAATGACTCGAGGGGCGGAACTTCCTCCGCGCAATGCTCGCGGGCGCGTGGGCAGCGGGTCCGGAAACGGCACCCGGACGGCGGGTACACCGGCGACGCGACGTCGCCTTGCAGGATGACTCTTTCGCGCCTGGCCTCGATCCGAGGGTCAGGGATCGGGATGGCAGAGACGAGCGATCCGGTGTACGGGTGCCTGGGGCGCCGGTACAGTACGCTGCCCGGCGCGGTCTCCATCACCTTGCCGAGGTACATCACCGCGATCCGGTTGGAGATGTGCTTCACCACCGACAGGTCGTGCGCGATGAAGAGGTAGGTCAGGTTGAACTGCGCCTGCAGCTTCTCCAGCAGGTTGATGATCTGCGCCTGAATCGAGACATCGAGCGCGGAGATCGGCTCGTCGCACACGATGAAGGTGGGCTCGACCGCCAGCGCCCGCGCGATCCCGATGCGCTGCCGCTGGCCGCCTGAGAACTCGTGCGGGTAGCGGTCCGCGTATCGCGGATTCAGGCCGACGATCCGCAGGAGCTCAGCGATGCGCTCTGCCCGCGCGCGGCCGCGGGCGAGATGGTGGATGTCCAGCGGCTCGCCGACGATGTCGCCCACGGTCTGGCGCGGATCGAGCGACGCGTACGGGTCCTGGAAGATGATCGTCATCTCGCGCCGCAGTCGGCGCAGCGACTCTCCGCGAATGCGAGTGATGTCCTCGCCTTTGAAGGTGATCGTGCCCTCGGTCGGGTCGAGCAGCCTGATCACGGTCCGGCCGAGGGTCGACTTGCCGCACCCCGATTCGCCCACCAGGCCCAGCGTTTCGCCGGCCTTGATGTCTAGGTCGACGCCGTCGACGGCGTGGACGTGGGCGATCGTGCGCTGGGTAACGCCCGACGAGACCGGGAAATACTTCACGAGGCTGCGGACTGAAAGCAGCGGCTCGCTCGCGGTCCACGCCCGCTTCAGCTCGCGCTCCCTGGTCGCCTCAGGCATTGAGATTGGTTCCCGCTTGCGTGACCCAGCACGCGGCCAGCTGCGTCTCACCGACGCGCTGGAGCTGCGGCACGTCGCGCGAGCACCGGTCGACGCGGAATGTGCACCGGGGATGAAATGCGCAGCCAGGCGGGACGTCGAGCAGGTCGGGCGGAATGCCAGAGATCGGGCGGAGCGGCTCGTGCCTGTCCGCATCGAGTCGCGGGATCGACTTGAGCAGCGACCACGTGTATGGGTGCTGCGGGTGCGCGAACACATCCTCCGTCGGGCCAGACTCGACGATCCTTCCGGCGTACATGACCAGCACTCGCTGGCACATGCCAGCGACCACGCCGAGGTTGTGCGTAATCAGGATCGTCGCGGTGCCGAACTCCCGGTTGACGTCGCGCAGGAGCTCGAGGATCTGGGCCTGTATCGTGACGTCGAGGGCGGTCGTCGGCTCGTCGGCGATCAACACCGACGGCATGGTGGTCAGCCCCATCGCGATCATCGCCCGCTGACGCATGCCGCCCGAGAACTGATGCGGAAAGTCCTTGGCCCGCTGGTCGGGATTCGGGATGCCAACCTTCTTGAGCATCGCCACCCCATCCCGCAGCGCACTGGGCCGCTTCTTCTCGGCGTGCACGACCAGCGGCTCGGCGACCTGCCAGCCGACCCGGAAGACCGGGTTAAGCGAGGTCATCGGGTCCTGGAAGATCATCGCAATCGACTCGCCGCGGACCTCCTGCATCTCGGCTTCCGTGAGCTTCGTCAAGTCCTGGTCCTTGAGCTTCACGTAGCCGTTCACGATTCGCCCGGGTCGGGGTACGAGCCGCATGATGCTCAGCGCGGTGACCGACTTGCCAGACCCAGACTCGCCAACGATGCCGAGCGTCTCCCCCGCGTCCAGCTCGAACGAAACCCCGTCGACCGCCTTGACCACGCCTTCGCGCGTGAAGAACTGGGTCTTCAGGTCGTGGACTGCGAGGACTGTTTTGGCCACGAGCTAGCGCAGCCTGGGGTCGAAGGCGTCTCGCAGAGCGTTGCCGAACAGGTTTGCCGCTAGGACGCTGAGGAAGATCGTGATGCCAGGCCATACCACCAGCCAGCTGGAGTGGAAGAAAAACGTCTCCGAGTTGGTCAGCATGTTGCCCCAGCTCGGAGTCGGTGGTGTTATACCGAGGCCGAGAAAGTCGAGCGCAGCCTCGATCAGGATGACCTGGCCGAGGTACAGGCTCCCGTAGACGATCAGCACGTGAAGCACGTTGGGCAGCAGGTGGCGACCGATCAGACGCAGGTCGCTTGCCCCCAACGCCTTGGTCGCAACCATGAAATCGCGCGTTCGCACCGAGAGCACCTCACCGCGCACCAGGCGGGCAATGCTGCCCCAGCCGACCGACGCGATAATCAGGGCCAGCGTGATGGCGTTCGGCTTGAACAGCAGCGCCATCAGGATGAACAGGAAGATCGCCGGGATGGCCAGGATCATGTCCACAAACCGCATCAGCAGGCCGTCGATCAGTCCGCCGTAGAAGCCCGCGACCAGGCCCACAGTCGCGCCCACGGTCAGGGCGACGAACACTGACAGGAAACCGATGCCCATCGAGACCTGGGCGCCGAACAGGAGGCGAGTCAGCTCATCACGGCCGAGATCGTCGGTGCCCAGGATGTGGCCCGCCGAAAGCGGCCGGGCGAAGGTATTGGCCAAGTCGATCGTCCGATAGTCGGTGTGCGTGAACAGGGCGGCCAGGATTGGAGACGTAATGGCTACGAGGATGAAGAAGACCAGGACGAGGCCGGCCGCAATGCCGAGGCGGTTGAGGCGTAGCCGTTCCCACGACTCCTGCCAGTAGCTCTTGCCAGGCCTTCCCCTTTCGACAGGCTCGACGGCAACCTCGCCCTCGAGCGGAATTGGCGAGATCATGCGTAGCGAATCCGGGGATCGAGCACGGCGTACAGAATGTCCGCCAGCAAGTTGCCCAACACGACCAGCAGCGCGGCGAAGGTCGTGATGCCGAGGACGGTCGTGTAGTCGGTCTGGATGGCGCGCTCGTAGAGCAGCTTGCCGATGCCCGGCCAGCTGAACACCACCTCCACGACAAGTCCTCCACTGACAAGCGCTGGGAGCTCCAGGCCCACGAGCGTGACCAGCGGAATCACGGCGTTGCGCAGCGCGTGCAGATACACGACCCTACGCTCGCTCATGCCTTTGGCCCGCGCCGTCCGCACGTAGTCCTGGGAAAGGACCTCGAGCATGCTCGAGCGCGTAAAGCGCGACCAGATCGACAGATACACAAACGAGAGGACGGTCGCAGGGAGAAGCAGATGGACGAGCCTGTCGAGGAGATCCCCACCCTGGGTGCCGGGAGTCATCACGCCACCTGAAGGCAGAAACGGCAGTCCCCATGCCTGGAACTGGACCGAGAAGAGGAGGATAAGCATCAACCCTAGCCAAAAGGCGGGAATCGCAAAGCCGCCCACAGACATGGCGGTCAGCGCGTAGTCGATCTTGCTGCCCCGGCGCAGTGCGCCGGTGACTCCTAAAGGAATCGAGATCAATACGCCTAGGAGGATCGCGGTCGTCGTCAGCTCGAGCGTGGCCGGAAGTCGATCGAAGATGTGCCTCGAGACGAGGCTCCCGTCGATCATCGAGCGCCCGAAATCGCCGTGGACGATACCGCCAAGCCAAGTCAGGTACTGGATGTAGAGGGGCCGATCCAGGCCGAGGTAGCGCTTGATCGCCTCGATGTCCTCGGGCTTGAGCGCGGGATTCAGGTCGACCCCAGGTATGTAGCTTCCGGCCGTGACGTGCATGACCAGAAACGTGATCAGCGTCACGCCGATCACCACGGGAATGGTCGCCAGCACCCGCCGGACCAGATACTTGGCCAGCATGTCTAGGTTGTGGCTAGATCATCCCTCCTACTTGCCGTCCGTGACGAACACGTCTTTCATCCACGGCCTGCCCTGGTAGGTGTTGTAGGAGCCGACCTTGAAGTTCTTGACCCGGTTGTTGATCCCCCACAGGTATTTCGGATAGAAGAGGATCGGCGCCGGCAGATCGTCGGCGATGATGTCCTGGATCTGGGCGTACAGCGGCTTGCGCTTGGATCGGTCGGGGGTCTTGAGCGCGTCGGCCATCAGCTGGTCGACTTGCGGGTTGATGTACTGCATTCCGTTCAAGCCTCCAGAGCCAATTCCCTTGGTGGTGAAGAGGGTCGTCGCATCGGGATCCGTGTCGCTGTTGGCGATGCCGATGAGGATGATCTGGAACGTGTGTGTGGCGCGGATCTGGGTCACAAGCGTCTGGAAAGCAATCGGACGTGGCTTGGCGTCGACCCCGATGTCGTGCCACTGCTGCTGCATGATTGTGATCAGGTTCTCGCGGACCTTGTTGCCGGAGTTCGTATTGATCTCGAAAGACAGCTTCTGTCCGCCCTTGACCCGGATACCGTCTGACCCCTTCGCCCATCCGGAGGAGTCGAGCAGCTGCTCAGCCTTTGCTTTGTCAAACGTGTACTTGGGGGTGACGTTGGCGTTGTAGGCCCAGGTGGTCGGCGGCAGGAATGAATCGGCCGGCACGGCCTGGCCGAAATAGGCTGCCCGGGCCATGGCGGTCCGGTCGAGCGCCGTGTGCAGGGCCTTACGGACGTTCTTGTCGCCAAAGAGCTGGGATCCGGTCGTCCCCTGTCCGAGGTTGAACTGGTAGTAGACAAAGCCCGGGTTGACGAAGGACATCGCTTTGAGATTGGTCTGAGTCTGTAGGTTGTCGAACTGGCTCGCGTCGGGTTGGCCGACGTCCAGCTCGCCGGTCTTGAGTTGCTGGGCGAGAACGACCGCGTCGGTGACCACCTTGAAGATGTACTGGTCGAGATAGGCCGGACCGCCCCAGTAGTTGTCGTTGCGGCCAAGCACCACCTGCTGGCCTTTGTCCCACCTGACAAACTTGAACACACCAGTAGCCACAGTGGGCCCTGACATGAAATCGTGCGTGTTCAGGGCCTTGGGTGCGACGCTGCCGAGGATGTGTTTGGGCAGGATGCCCCGGCGGCAGTGTGAGTCGAGGAAGCTCGCCTGGACCTTGCTGAACTTGAAGACCACCGTCTGAGGGTCGGTAGCGGTCACACTCTGCAGGTAGCCCTCGAGGTCGGCGCGGTAGCGAGATACGAAGTCCTTCGTCTCGGGCAAGAACATCAGGCCGTACGTGAAGGCGACGTCGTCGGCCGTCAGCGGCTGGCCGTCTGACCACTTCAGGTTGGGCTTCAGCTTGAACGTGTACGACAGGGCATCGGACGAGATGGTGGGCAGAGCCTGCGCCAGTGACGGAATGTTGTCACCGGAAGCGGTGATGTCGAGCAGGCCGTCGAAGCAAAGCGTGATCATCTGCGTGCTCGCGGTGTCGCCCGAGTTCAGCGTGTTGAAAGTTGCGATGTCGCTGATCGTGCCTTCGATCAGCTTGCCGCCCTTGACCGGAGTGAGCCCGGTGGTGTTCTGGTTGCCACCCCCGCAAGCCTCCAGCAGCTCCAGCGCCCCTGCGCTGAAGGCAAGCCACGCTGCGCCTGCCCCCATCCGGCGGAGGAAGTCTCGGCGCGACCATTCGTCAAGAAACCGTTCGAATTGCTCGAACCCGGGATCCCCGGCACCCTCGTCTCGGCTCATCTGTTACCTCCCCTGATTTCGCCCAGCAGCCGGGCGCGGCAATTCCCCACATGATTATGAAGACTTATGTCCACTATTCAAAAAACAACTTAGATGGCCGCCAATGTGACGATAGGTGTCGCCCGGGTCGTCCTTCACCTGCCTGAGTCGGGATCGCTCAAGGCCAAGCGTCAGGTGGTGAGCGGATTGTTGCGTCGCCTGCGCCAGGAGCTGAAGGTCACCGCGGCCGAAGTTGGGGAGCTCGACCGGTGGCAGCTGGCCGAGCTGGCGATCGCCACCGTCAGTGGCGACGCCCGGCAGGCGGACAGGGTGCTCGCCTCAGCGCTCTCATACATCGAGGCACGCTGTGACGGAGCCCGGATTACCGACATCTCCACGGAGCTCATCCAGTTGTGAAGACGGTTGAGTCACTGATCGACGAATTCGAGGACTCGCTGCCCTTCGACCTCGACCCCTTTCAACGCGAGGCGATCGAGAAGCTGGACCGCGGCGAGGGCGGCGTCCTGGTCAGCGCGCCGACCTCGAGCGGCAAGACGGTGGTCGCCGAGTACGCGATCTTCCGGGCGCTGCATGAGGGCGCCAAGGTCCTGTACACGACGCCGCTCAAGGCCCTGAGCAACCAGAAGTACCACGACTTCGTTCGCGGGTACGGCGAGGAGATGGTGGGCCTCGTCACCGGCGAAAACACGATCAACGACGACGCGCCGGTGGTCGTCATGACGACTGAGATCCTGCGCAACCTCATCTACGAGGACCCCGGGCGCCTCGACCTTGTGCGCTATGTCGTGCTGGACGAGGTGCACTACATCGACGACTTCCCGCGAGGGTCCGTGTGGGAGGAGATCGTGATCCAGGCGCCGCGCACGATCAAGCTCGTCGGGCTGTCTGCAACCATCGGCAACTACAAAGAAATTGCCGACTGG
>DATEGC010000082.1:0-20089 GCA_035280285.1 Candidatus Dormiibacterota bacterium
TCGCATAGTCCTGTCGGGGCGCCCTGCGCGCGCCCGGCGGCGGACTGAGTGAGAGCTTCTAAGAGGCTGACCCGCGCTACCGTGTTGGGTCCTCCCGGGTTGTTATCTCCTGATCCCGAGCCTGGCGACGAGGGCGCGATAACGCTCGACGTCGGTGTCCCTCAGGTAGTTCAGCAGACGCCGTTGCTTGCCGACCAGGAGAAGGAGGCCGCGGCGCGAGTGGTGGTCCTTGGCGTGCGTTTTCAGGTGCTCTGTGAGCTCCCGGATGCGGGCGGTAGACAGCGCGATCTGGACTTCGGGGGAGCCGGTGTCCTTGTCTGCGCGCTTGTATTCCGCGATCAGCTTGCCTTTGACTTCGTTCTCTACTGCCAAACTCAACGGGCAAGTATACGGGGATCGTTGGGGGAACCTTTCCAGGTTCCCCCCATGCTGGGGCGCTCAACGGCCGCCAAGGCCGTGTCCTAATTGACGAACTCCACGGATCCGTCCGATCTCGGATCGGCCGCCGCCCGCCACTGAACTGGACCGTCGATCACAATCGCGTGCGCGTGCCCGAACGAGTGATGTCGGGGCGGCATCAGCTTCACGCGGCGGTCGGCTCTCGCCATCTCCGCTGCGCCCGCATAGTCCGCCTCGACGGCCAGCGTCTCGCCGTCGTTGAGGATCATCTTGCGCGGCCGGCCCACCGCCTCGGCCGGGCCCAGCCCATCGTTGACGAGGTTGCGCAGGACCTGCACCTGGAGCTGAGGCTGGCGAGGTCCGCCCATCGTTCCGAACGACGCCCATGGGCGGCCGCCGCGCGCCGCCATGGCCGGGATCAGGGTATGCATGGTCCGCTTCTTCGGCTCGAGCCGGTTGACGTGTTCGAGATCGAGTTTGAAGTACGCCCCGCGATTCTGTAGCAGCATGCCCGTCCCTTCGGCCACGATGCCTGAACCGAAGTCGTAGGCCACGCTCTGGATCAGCGAGACCACGTTGCCCTTCTCGTCCGCAGCGCACAGATAGATCGTGTCGCCCGCTCTGGCCGTGGTGTCGACTGCGCCGGTGGTTGCCGAATGTGGGTCGAGGAACGGCTCGATCGGTGCAGTTGAGAAGTCTGGATCGGTGATGTACCTGTCGCGCAAGGCATAGCTCGCGTCGCGCGCCGCTCGAAAGTCCTGGCCGGCCTCGAGCCGAATGGCCATCGACGCCGCCACCAGTCCCACGGTTGGAGGCGGCAGCTCGTAAACGATGAGGTCGCGGTACGGAAACGCTATTGGGTCGACCCACTGCGAGCGATGCGTCGCGAGGTCGCGTCTGGTAACGAGGCCATCGCGCTTCGTGATCGCGGCCGCGATCGCATCTCCGATCGCTCCTCGGTAGAAGCTGTTGATGCCGGCGCGCCCGATGTCGTCCAGCACCGATGCCAGGTCAGGGTTGCGCAGCAGCATGCCCGCCTCCATCGGTGGGTAGAGGGAGTACGCCGCCGGCTCCCGGCCGAGCCATCCCGCAGCGCGCTCGAGGTGCTCAGCCAGATCTGGCGAGATGAGGTAGCCGTCGCGGGCGAGGGCTGCCGCGGCCTCGAGCACACCCCCTAGCCCGAAGCTGCCGAACCGCTCGAGCAGCCTCCCCCACGCTTCGACCGTGCCCGGGACGGTAACGGACAGGACGCCACGAGCAGGCATCTCGTCGTGACCGCGCGAGCGGACGGCGTCGATTGTGGCCAGTTCGCCCGAGCGCCCCGCGCCGATCAGGCCCACCGGCGCCGATTCGCCGGCGGGCCACACGATCGACATCAGGTCGCCGGCAACCGAAGTCATGTGCGGGTACACGACGCACAGCACCGCATCGGCCGCCACCGCGGCGTCGATCGCGTTGCCCCCATCGCGCAAGATCTGGGCGCCCACCTCCGACGCGACGTGGTGCGGGGTGGCGATCACCCCGCGGGTCATCGGGGCGTTACGAACTCGATCGCGCCCGGCTGGACCTCGAACAGCGCGGGCAAGAAACCCAGGGCCTCGCCATCGATGTCGAGGCGCACCTTCTCGGGCGAAGTGACAGACACGCGTTTACCGTACATGAGCTCCATGTTTGGATTCGATTGGTCCAGATGCCGCCCGCTGCGGATGTCGTTCATGCCGCGGATTGTCTCGATCTTGCCGGCATCCTTGATCAGGATCACGTCGAACACTCCGTCGGTCGGCGAGGCCGACGGGGCCATGTGCATGCCGCCGCCGAAGTACTGGCAGTTGGCGACCACGACCTGCAGCGCCTTCGGCAGCTCGTGGGTCACACCGTCAATGTTCACCGACATGGGCTTGTTCTTGAATCCGATGATGGCCCGCATGCCTCCGATCATGTAGGCGGCGCTGCCGAACCGCCTGGTTCCGTTTCCAACCATGGAAACGACGTCGCCGCCCAGGCCGGCGTCCGCGATGTTGATGAAGTGACGCACCGCGGTGGAGCCGTCAGCGGCTTGATAGGTGACGCAGCCGGCGTCCAGCCTGCGGACCATCCCAGTCTTCAGGATGTCGACCGCCTGCCTGGTGTCGGTCGGTATGCGGAGCGTGCGCCGGAAGTCTCCCCCCGTGCCCAGCGGCACGAAGGCGAGCTTCGTTGTGGTCGGGAGTGGCGCCCCGTTGCGGAAGAAGCCGTTGACGACCTCGTTCAGCGTCCCGTCGCCGCCGACCGCGACCACCACGGGCCGCGATTCACGGACCGCCTGCTGGCTGATCTCGATGGCTTCGAGCGGACGAGTCGTGAACCTGACTTCGTACGGCAGACCGCTCGAGGGCAGCCACGTTTCGACGACCGCCCACTCCCGGCCGGCCTTGCCAGCGCCTGAGGACGGGTTGACGACGAAGAGAATCGCCGCCCCCGGCCGGGCGCCTATCGGCGGCCTCCCACGGCGCGAGGGTTCATGATCCCCTCAGGGTCGATTCCGCCTTTCACAGCTCGCCACACGCGCATCCATCCTCCCAACTCGTCCGCCACCCACCTGGCCCGCACCTGGCCGACGCCATGATGGTGGCTGATCGTCGCACCGAGTTCCAGGGCGGCGCTCATCGCCCCTTCCCATGCGCGACCATACGCCGCCCGCGCCGACTGCTCATCCTCCCCAGAGCCGCCGAACGTGAAATACGCGCAGCAGCCCTGCTCATAGGCATGACTGAAATGGCATAACGCGATCCCACCGACAGCTATTGCGGACTTGACCCGGGCGTGGAGGCCGGGCAGCACGGTCCAGGACGTGGCGAGCTCGATCGTGTCGAGGTAGGCGCCAGGAGGGGCGAGCAGGCTCGTCAGCCGTTCGGCCGACAGGTCGAAGCGGTGCTTCTGCCAGTGCAGCCACGGCTCCTCGCCAAGGTCCCGCGCAACCTGGGCGAGCTTCTTCACCGCCTCGGCTTCAGCCTCGGCGACGGCGGTGATTCCGGAAGTGGCGATGACAAGCACGCACTCCCCGCCCTGGGCGGCGTAGCCGTTGAAGTCCGCATCCTCAGGGTCGTACAGGCGCATCACAAGAGGCCTGATGCCGGACTGCATCACCTCACGCATGCAGTCGAGGCCCGCCTGCAGGTCGCGAAACGCGTAAGCCCTGCCCAGGGTGGCCTCAGGCAGTCGGTGAATGCGCAACACCGCGCCGATCACGACCCCGAGCCCGCCCTCGGCGCCGAGGAAAAGCTGATGCAGCGCGGGACCGGCCGCGGACCGCGGTCCGGCTCGGGGTGCAGCAAAGTTTCCGTCCGGCAGGACGACGGCCAGCCCGAGCACCATGTCCTCGATGCTTCCGTAGCGGCTCGACTCCTGGCCCGACGATCGAGTCGCGATGAGGCCGCCGACCGTCGTGCCCGGAAGCGAGCTCGGGTAGTGGCCCAACGTCAGGCCGCGTTCGTTCAGCCGCTTCTCGAGGGCGTAACCGTTCACGCCCGCTTCGCAGCGACAGATGAGGTTGACCTCATCGATCTCGAGGACGCGATCGAACGCGCCCATGTCCAGGACGAGCTCGCCCGTGGCGGGAGAGAGCGCGCCGCAAACCCCGGTGCCGCCGCCCATCGGAGTCACCATCACGCCGTTGGCGGTGGCCCAGCGCAGAATCAGGGCGACCTGGTCGCGCCCGGTCGGCCGGACGACAGTGACCCGAGGCTGCGCCTCGCCCCCGCGTGCCTGCATGACGCCGAGCGGCCAGAGGTCGCGTACCGGTCGCTCGTCCAGGTTGGTCGCGCCGACGATCTCCTCGAGATCGGCTCTCATGCGTCCTTGGCTGCGTATCGCCCGGCAAGCCAGCCGGTGAGGATCGGCACCCCGAATCCACAAGGACCGGCGTAGTCGTAGCCTCCGAGCACCGCGCCAGCTGCCCAGAGATTGGTGTAGGGCACGGATCCATCCTCGGCCAACGGATGCAATCGCTTGTCCGTCATCAGGCCGAGACGCATCTCCACGGAAGGGTCCAGATATTTGAGGTGATGCAGCCGGGTGCCCGCGGCTGCGGCCGGCGCTCCATCGTGAAAGACACCGAGGTCGAGCAGCGGCTCTACTGTTGTGCGACCCACCTGGAGCCCTCCACCAATGTGGCGCCCGGTGGCCAGAACGAACGCATCTGCGTGGAAGGTGCGACCCGCGGCACGCGCCGCAGTGACCCGGCCCCGCGCGGTCTCAAAACTCGTGATCGCGGCTGTGACCGCTCCCAGTGAGATGGCCTGCTGGAGACGCCACCCATGCGGTGATGGCGGCGACGCGAGCAGCTCGAAGCCGTCGGCAGGGAGGTTCGTGAATCCCGGGGGGTAGGCGAGCGCCGCCCCACGCGCGCGAGGCGACGGTGCGCGCCGTCCGTACAGGTCGGTCAGCGCCGCGCCCACGGCCAGGTCCGGGATGGAAATCTCCTCGCTGAAGGCATCGATACCGTGCTCCTCCTTCAGCGCCTGAGCGGTCGACCCTGCGTCGTAGTCACCGACCTGCGCCACGCCGATCACCGCAACCCTCTTGCTGCTGAGCGCGCCCAGCTCGCCCGGGGCGACCGACTCTGGCACGAGGTTCGCCGGCCGGGCGAGACCGTGGATATCGGAGTAGAGGCCGCGCCTGCGCCAGCTGCCTTCGAACTGCAAGCCCTCCTTGGCCAGGGCGAGCTGCAGGGTCGAGGTCGCCAGATCGAGCTCAGTCGCGAGGCCGACGGCGTCGATACCGAGCCGCGCCAGAGGATGGTGCGGAGCGGTCAGGATCGAGTCGAGGTCGTCGAGGATCTCCATCCCGCCCGCATAGAGCGCGGTGGCGCCCGGAGCGCGCGCGACCACCGTCACGTCGGCCCCATCGCGGCGCGCGGCGATCGCCGCGCAGTACCCGGCGATGCCGCCGCCGATGACCAGAACTCTCGTCATAGCCCCACTTCAGCCAACGGCTCAGGAGACGGTGCGGCGTGTGTCCGCGACGTCCTGCCGCAGCTGACGGACGAGATCGTCGGGCGTCGCGAACTTGATGTCTGGATGCAGGTAGCGGACGAAGCGCAGCTCGAGACGCTGCTGGTAGAGGTCGCCTTCGAAGTCGAGGAGGAACGCCTCGATCTTCAGCTCGGTGCCACCGAAGGTAGGACGGTAGCCGACCGACAGCGCGGCGATGAAACGACCCTCGGGCGCCGTCACGCGACCTGCATACGCGCCGAGGGCAGGGACGAGCTTGTTCGGCTCCGGGCTGATGTTCGCCGTCGGGAAGCCGAGCTGCCTCCCCATGCGAGCCCCCGCCTCGACCGGTCCACTCATCGAGTACTCGCGACCCAGGAGCTGGTTCGCCTGGTCGACGGCCCCCGAAGTGACGAGCCGCCTGATCTCCGAGCTGTGCAGCTCGCGGCCGTCGAACTTGAACGGCGGCACGACCTCGACCGAGTACCCGTTGGTGCGCAGCCAATCGGCGTTCCCCGTCCGCCCACGACCGAATGCGAAGTCGAATCCGATCACCCAGCGGCGAATCTCCATCGCGCCAGTGAGGCGGTCGATGAACTCTTGCGGTGACAGCTGCGACAGCTCGCGGTCGAACCGGATGACGATGGCGTGCTCGATCCCCGCCTGACCGAGCAGTTCGAGCTTTTCTCGCAGCGAGGTGATCGATTGCGGGCAGTTGGCCGGGTCGAGCACGCAGCGAGGATGGGGCTCGAATGTGATCAGGGCCGGCGCTGCTAGCAGAGCCGCCGCAGCCTCAACGGTATGGCGGATGACGTCGAGGTGGCCGAGGTGGACTCCGTCAAAACTGCCCACGGTCAACGCCACCGGACCGATCGGCTCGGTTGGAAGTCCGAGATGGACCTTCAGCTCAACACCTTGAAGCTCCGCGAAATCGGAGGCTTCGCCGAGATTTCGCGCGGGCCACTGTATCTCAACTCAGAACTTTTTCCGGGACGAAAGTCCGGCGCAGAGGATCGGTATGGCCGAGCGCGACCAGTCGCCCAGTCGCGTCATGCGCGCGGACGGGACCTGGGCCCGGTTCAGGGATCACGCGCACGGCGCGGCCCTGGCGCACCTGCGCCTCCTGCTCGACGCTGAGCTTGATCCGCTCCATTTCGGGCAGTATGACCTCCGCCGGGAGCAGCCTGTCCCTGACTGCCTGGGCGCTCGCGAGCTCGTCGTAGCGCACCGCGTCATCCAGTGTCAACGGCCCGTATGCCTGGCGCACCAGCCGCCCCAGGTATCCGCCCACGCCAAGCCGCTCGCCGAGGTCGCGGGCGATCGAACGCAGGTAGGTGCCGCTGCTGCAGCGGACCTCGATCGTCGCCGTAGCGTGCGGGCCCGGCTGGAAGTCGAGGAGCCGGGTCGAGTAGATCTCGACCGAGCGAGGCGTCGGGCGCGCCGGCACGCCGCTCCGGGCGAGCTTGTAAGCGCGTGTTCCCTCGACTTTCACCGCCGAGTAGGCGGGCGGCTGCTGGAGGATCCGCCCTTCAAACGGGACCAGGGCCGACTCGACATCCGACGCGGAGACCGAGCTCGGGTCAGCGACTGCCTCTGGCGGTGCTTCCGCGTCGTCTGTCGCAGTGACGAAGCCCATGAGAATGTCCGCGACATAGGTCTTGGGCAATCGGTGCGCATACTCCGCAAGGCGCGTGGCCGATTCGAACAGGATCGGGAGAACTCCGGTGGCGAGCGGGTCGAGTGTGCCCGCGTGGCCTACTCGGCGAGCACCGGTCAGCCGGCGCAGGCGGTTGACGGATGAGAAGGAGGTCTCTCCGCCGGCCTTGTCGAGGTTCAGTACACCTGTCGAAAAGGGATGATCGTCAGCGGAGTGTCGCTGCGGCAAGGATTGCCTCCTTGGCAGCCGCCAGCACGATCTGAACTGCATCGTCCATCGAGCGCTCGATCTCGGCCCCCGCGGCACGAATGTGTCCGCCCCCGCCGAACCGTGCGCACAACGCGGCGGCGTCGACGGCACCGCGGCTCCGCACGCTGATCTTGGTCAGGTCGCTCGACACTTCCTTGAAGAGGATCGCCAGTTCGAGCCCCGCGATGCTGTTCAGCGTGTCGATGATGCCTTCGGACTCGGCCATCATCGCGCCCGCCTCTTTGAGCATCCGGCGCGTGACCTTCGCCCAGGCCAGTCGTCCATCAAGCTCCACGCGCATCGTGGCCAGAGCCAGACCGCTGAGCTTGAGTGTGGTCTCGGGCCGCATCTTGTAGACCTGCGTGGCGATGTGGCCGGGATCCGCGCCGAGCCGCGCCAGCCTTGCCGCATCTTCCAGCGCACGTGGCGTCGTGTTCTCGTGGCGGAATCCGCCGGTGTCAGTGAGCAGGGCGACGTACAGGTTGGTCGCGATCGTCGGAGTCATCCGGTAGCCGAAGTGATCGAGAATCTCGATCACCATCTGGCCGACCGCGGATGCATCGGGGTCGATGACGTTGATGTCACCAAACCGGGTGTTCGACGGATGGTGGTCGATGTTGATGATCGTCGCGTGCGTGGCGATGCGCCTCACCGCGCTCCCTGACCGCTCGAGGTTTCCCGAGTCGAAAAAGAAGACGAGCTGCGGATCGACGCCGTGCGGCGGCTCGGACTGGATGTCATCGAATCCCGGCAGGAATGTGTACATCGGCGGCAGCGGCGGGGGCACGATCACCCACACGTCCTTGCCCTCGGAGCGCAGCGCCTCCGCGAAGGCGAGGCTGCAGCCGATGGTGTCGCCGTCGGCGTCCTTGTGGCCGAAGATCAGGATCTCCTGGTTCGCTTCGACCAGGTCCTTGATCTCGTCGTACAGGTGCGGTTTGTCGAGCTTTGCCGTCGCTATCGGTTCGGCTCCTCATTGCCATGTGGCAACACTTCTTTCAGCAGCTCCGAGATGTGGACGCTGTACTCGATCGAAGAATCGAGCTCGAAGCGAAGCTCGGGCGAGAACTTGAGGTTCTGTAGCCGGCGGCCCAGCTCGCGCCGGATCAGACCCTTGGCGGAGACGAGACCTTTGATCGAAGCCTTCTGCTCGTCAGGGTTGCCGAGCACGCTCACCCGCACGCGTGCCTGACGCAGGTCCGGCGACATCCGCACGGCGGTTATGCTGACGAACCCGATACGCGGATCCTTGAGGTCGCGCCGGATGATGGACATGATCTCTTCGCGTACCTGCTCACCCACCTGGTCCGCGCGGTAGCTGGTCATGTTGACCACCGCCTTTAGCGAGTCCAAGCTCGCTTAAATTTCTTCCCGCTCGAGCCGATACGTTTCCATCGTGTCACCGGGCTGGAAGTCTTCCCAACTCTCGAGACCAATGCCGCACTCCTGGCCGGCGAGCACCTCGCGCACGTCTTCTTTGAAGTGTTTCAGCGAGCTGATCCGACCCTCGAAGATCGGATCCTGTCCGCCGCTGATCACGCGTGAACCGCCTCCGCCACCAGTGATCGGTGCTTTGGCTCGGAAAAGCTTGACCCATCCCCCACGGCTGGCCTTGCCCTCCAGCACGCGACTGCCGGCGATCATGCCGACGCGCGGGATCTTGATCGGGGTGATGACCTCGACTCTACCCTCTCGGACCTGGCGGTAGGTTGGCTCACGCAGACCCTTGGCGGCGCGCTCGACTTCCTCCGTCAACTTGTAGATGACGTCGTAGTAGCGAACCTCGACCTTCGCCCGCTCCGCCGCGGCGGTGCTTGCAGGCGTCGGCTTGAGGTTGAAGCAGACGATGATCGCGCTCGACACGCCCGCCAGCAGCAGGTCGGAGTCGCTCACCGCCCCGACGCCCTGGCCGACGACCTTGATCGCGACCACCGGGTCTTCGATCTTCTGCAGCGCCGCCAGCACTGCCTCGAGCGTGCCTTGCGCGTCGGCTTTGACGACAAGGCTGAGCTCCTTGACCTCGCCTTCCTTGGCGCGGCGGGCGAGATCCTCCAGCGTGATGCGCGGCGTGACGTCGCGCGCTGCTTCCTGCGCGCGCTTCTCAGTGAGCTTCGTAAGCGCAATCTGGCGCGCCGCTTTTTCCGAGCCGACGACCTGGAAGATGTCGCCGGCCTGTGGCACCTCGCTCATGCCGGAGACGACGACCGGCGTCGCCGGACCTGCCTCCAACACATTGCGGCCGCGGTCGTCGGCCAGCGCCCGCACGCGGCCGTAGATGTGGCCGCAGACGAAGTCGTCACCGACCTTGAGCGTGCCGGCCTGTACCAATACGGTTGCCACCGGTCCCCGGCCGCGCTCGAGGTGCGCGTCTACGATCGTCCCGATCGCGTTGCGGTCGGGGTTTGCTTTCAGTTCGAGGATGTCGGACGAAAGGACGATCGTGGTCAGCAGGTCGTCGATTCCGCGGCCGGTCTTCGCGCTGAGATGCACGCACTCGTACTCGCCGCCGTAGTGGCGCGTGACGATTCCCTGTTCCGCCAGCTGCTGGTGCACACGCTCGACGTTGGCGTTGTCCTTGTCGATCTTGTTGATGGCGACGATGATCGGCACCTTCGCTGCGCGTGCGTGGTGGATCGCCTCGATGGTCTGCGGCATAACGCCGTCGTCGGCTGCGACGACGAGAACCACGAGGTCGGTGACCTGCGCGCCGCGGGCACGCATGGCGGTGAACGCCTCGTGGCCTGGGGTGTCGATGAACACCACGGGATGCCCATCAGCGGTATCGATCTTGTAAGCGCCGATGCGCTGCGTGATGCCACCGGCCTCTCCAGCCGCGACGCGCGTCTTACGGATGGCGTCGAGGATCGACGTCTTGCCGTGGTCGACGTGGCCCAACACGGTGACGATCGGCGGCCGCGACTTGAGCTTGGCCGGGTCCTCGTTGGCGAGCGAGAACAACTCCTCGCGCGAGGTGGTGACGACGTCGCCCTCGCCCTCGGCCGACTCGACCGCCACCACATCCTCGCTGGCGACCGGCTCGACCGTGAAGCCAAACTCGTCCGCCACGATCTCGGCCGTGGCGAAATCGATCACTTGATTTATCGTGGCCAGGATCTTTGAGGCCATCAGCTTCTTGATGACCTCGACCGGGCTGACGCCCACCTTGTCCGCCAGGTCCTTCACCGAAAGGGTGGGCGGCAGGATGATCCGGCGGTCGCCGTTGGTGTCGATCTTCGTCGTGACCGCGGCCGGCTTGAAGGCCGAGCGGGCAGCCTCGATCGCGCCGGGCGCCAGGGGCGCGGCGGCGTTGCGAGTCAGCCTTCGCTGCTGGAGGAAGTTGACCAGCTCCTTCTGGCTGATGCCAAGTTCGCGTGCGAGCTCGTGTGCCTTCATGCCGAACTATTGATTATGCCGGTCGGGGCAAATTCGAAACCTCGACCCACAGCTCGCCCCGCATCGGAGCTCCGAGCGCCCGTTCGATCAGGCGGCGCTTCTGGGCCGCTTCCAGGCACTCGGGTGCGGCGTGCAGATAGGCCCCCCGGCCTGGAGATTTGCCCGTCATGTCGAGCTCGACGGCGCCGTTGGGACGGCGGACAAGCCGGACCAGCTCCCGCTTGCCGGCCTCCTGCCGGCAGGCGACGCACGTCCTAACCGGTCGGTGTATCGGCATTCTGGCCGTCTGACTCGCTGGGCTTGATATCGATCCGATAGCCGGTCAGCTTCGCCGCCAGGCGGGCGTTCTGGCCGTCGCGCCCGATGGCCAGCGAGAGCTGGCCGCGCGGCACAAGCACGGTCGCGGTCCGAGTCACGCGATCGATCGTCACCCGGTCCGCCTTGGCCGGGCCGAGGGCCGCGGCCACGAATGCCTCCGCGTCCTCCGACCAGGGGACGATGTCGACGTGCTCGTTGGCCAGCTCACTCAGGATCGCCCGGTGCCGGACGCCTTTCGGACCGACGCATGCCCCGACGGGGTCGAGGCCCGGTTCGCTCGACGCGACCGCGATCTTCGTCCGCAGCCCGGGCTCCCGGGCGATGGCCCGGACCTGAACTGTTCCAGCCTTGATCTCGGGCACCTCCGCCTCGAGCAGGCGATGGACGAAAGCCCGTGCGCCGCGGGAGACGCGTACTTGCGCCTGCTTGCGGCTGTGCTGAGTGTCGAGGATGACCACCAGAACGGGGCGGCCTGGCTGCAGCTGCTCGCCGGGGATCTGTTCTTCGGGCGGCATGACTCCCTCGGCGCGGCCGAGGTCGACGTAGACGGTGCCAGCTTCGACGCGATCGACGACTCCCGTCGCCAGCTCGCCCTTGTGCTCGGCGACATCGCGCAGCACCTTGTCGCGCTCCAGGTCATGGATGTGGCGAAGCACCGCGTGCTTCGCGGTCTGGGCGGCCATGCGCTTGAAGTCCTCGGAGGGAAGCTCGTGCACGACGATGCTTCCGTTCGGCTTGACCACGCGGCTGCGCACGTCCAGGGCGCCGGTCCTGGTGTCGAGCTTCACCGTGACCTCGCCTTCCGGGTTGAAGGCCCGCTTGTACGCCGCGCCGAGCGCGGCCTCGACCGTGTGGAGCATCTCATCGAACGGGATGCCCAGCTCGCTGCAAAGCGCGCTCAGCGCTTCGGAGAGCGACTGGGTCGACGGCTCAGATTGAGACCGCGAGCCTGCCCGCGACAACGTCTTCCCATGCGATGTGAATGATCACCGGCGCCCGGCCGCGCGCAGCGGGCGCCTGCACCGCAATGCCCGCACCGTCGACAGCGACGAGCTGACCCTCGACCACAGTCTCTGAATCCCCGCTTCGATAACGGATGTTGACACGCTTGCCGTTGAAACGCTCGTAGTCGTGGTTGGTGCGCAGCGGGCGCTCTGCCCCCGGCGACGAGACTTCGAGCTCATACCGGCCCTTGATCAGGTTGGCGTGGTCGAGGAGGGGGCCGGCGACCCTGCTGACTCGTTCGCAGTCTTCGATCGTGATCGGTTCATCGTGGTCGATGGAAATGCGCAGAGTGCGCCCTGACTGGCCAGATTGGTCGAGAGCGTACAGCTCGTAACCCAGGTGGTTGAGCGCGGGCTCGAGCAGCTCCTTGATCGACGATATGGGCCAGGTAGGCATGTCCGGTGTCTAGCCTTACCTTACCAAACACAGTTCTGGCGCCAATTCATCGACCTCAAACCCATCAGTCCGGCGCCACGAGTGATCATCGGCCAGCCCGATGCACACATTTGCCGACAGACGGTGGCTTGGCAGCCTGGGTTGGCACCGGCAGCGCGGCAACTCATGCTCCGAAGCCGCCGTCGCGCAGGTGAGCCGGGCGCTTACCGCAGAGGCTGCAGTCTCCGCCAGACGACCAGCAGGGGCGCTGCGTTGAAGATCGAGCTGTACGTGCCGGACACGATTCCGATTATCAGCGCCAGCGACAACCCCCTCAACGTCTCTCCGCCCGAGATGAAGATCGCGGCTAGGACCAGCACGACTGTGAAACTCGTGATGATCGACCGCGCGGCGGTTTGCATGATGCTCAGGTTCACCACTTGCTCGAAGGACAGCCGCTGGCTCACTCGCAGGTTCTCGCGGATCCGGTCGAAGACCACGATCGTGTCATGGACCGAGAAGCCGACGACAGTCAGCACCGCGGTGACGAAGAACGCATCGATCTCCCCCACGCGCAGGTCGAACACCTTGCCCAGGATCGAGAAGATGCCGGCCAAAACAAATACGTCATGCAGGAGGGCGAGCAGGGCCGAGCCGCCGAACTGAAAGCCCGCGCGCCAGCCGCCCGGGACATTGCGGAACCAGATCGCGAGCAGGGTGAGAATGACGATGGCTGCGATCGACACCGCCAGCAGCGAGGTCAAAATCGTCTCGCCGGCGATCGTCCCACCCACCTCCAGGATCTGCTGCACGGTCATCGGGCCGAGCCGGTTCTTGAGGTCGGTCTGGACGGCAGTCTGCGAGGCGGCGTTCAGCGGGGGGTAGCGAATGATGTAGTTGCCGCTCGAGGTCTGGATGACCGAGCCGTTCAGGTTCTCAACATCGACCGCGCTCTGGATCTGGGCCAGGGTCGGGCGGTTGTCGAAGTTCACCGTGAACTCGGTGCCGCCGGCGAAGTCGATGCCGAGAAGGAAGCCGTTCCTCCACATCGACAGGATGCCGGGGATGATGATCAGCAGCGAGAGCGCGAAGAACCAGTTGCGGCGTCCGATGATGTTGAGCCGGCGGAGGCGCGGTTCACGGACAGCGGCCGGCTTCGCTTCCGGCTCAGGTTCGGGCTCGGGCTTCGCCCTCTCTTCGGCGCCGATGCCCGGCGCGTGATCTTCCTGCTCGACGTCAGACAGCTCTGACACGGTCGACTCCCAGCAGGCCCGCGCGGCGGAAGCGGGTCGAGATCAAAACGATGGACAGCAGGTTGTGAGTGACCACGATTGCCGAAACTAGGCTCACCGCGACACCGATTGCCAGCGTGAAGGCAAATCCCTTGACGACAGATGGTCCAAAGAAGGCGAGGATGGCGCATGTGACGAGCGTCGAGACGTTGGAGTTCCATATCGCGGGCCAAGCGCGCCTCACCGCCGCGTCCACGGCGGCGGCTATGGTCCGGCCGGCCCGAACCTCTTCCTTGAACCTCTCAAAGATCAGCACGTTCGCATCGACTGCCATGCCCACGGAGAGAATGAACCCGGTGATGCCCGCCAGCGTCAGCGTCACGGGTATGGCCTTGAAGAGGGCCAGCACGGTGCCGGCGTAGAACAACAGGGCGAGGCTGGCCAGGAATCCCGGGAGCCGGTAGTACAGGATCATGAAGAGGACCACGATCACAAGGCCGAGCAGGCCCGCGGCCAGGCTCAGTTTCACGGACTGGGCGCCGAGGGTCGCGCTGACCTGGGTGACATCGAGCGCGACGAGGTCGACGGGTAGAGAGCCCGAGTTGATGCCGGTGGCGAGCTCCTGGGCGCTCGACTGCGTGAAGGCGCCGCTGATCTGGGCCTGACCGCCCGCGATCTCCTCGCGCGTAATGGGGTCGGTGAGGAACTTGCCGCACACAGTCTCCGGCCTTTGCGCGGCCAGGCATCCCGGGTCGTACGTCGTGGACACCTTTGCCACGTACGAGGCGTCCTCCCAGTGGTCGATGTCCGTCTGGGTCAGGTCGAGCCAGATCGCCAGATGGCGCTGAGCGCAGTTGGCCGCGGCGCTTGTGGTGGAGTCGCCCGGGCATGCCGCGACGTTGTCGCGAGTCAGGGCGTCGAACTTGGAGGCGCCGTTGCCAGTGAACGTTATGTTCACCACCCAGGCCGTGCCGGTCGAGTCGATCGTCGCCGTAGCCTGTTGGATGTCATCTCCCGTCAGACCTGTCAGGGCCGGCTTGAATCCAGGCTCTGGGCCATTGGTGACCTTCGAACCGGCCACCCATTTCGTGTACACAAGCTTCGAGACTGCGCCGATCGTCTTCTGGGCCTGGTCCGCGTTGACCCCGGCCAGGTCCACGGTGATGCGGTCGTTGTTGGTTCCGGCGCCGCGAATCTCCGGCTCGCTGACGCCCAGCGAGTTCACGCGCTTGTTGATCACCGCGATCGTCCGCTGCAGCACGTCGGCGCGGTTCTGGCCCTGCGGAAAGTTGGTCAGCTGGTAGTCGATGTGGGTGCCGCCGGCCAGGTCGAGGCCTCGGTGGAAGTACAGCTGCCAGCCCCCGAGATTGGGAGGTAAGCCCTGCACGTTGCCGGTAAGCGGCAGGTGGTTGGCGAAGCGATAGATGTAGCCAGCGCCGTCGACGAAGAGCGAGAAGATCAGCACGGCAACGACAGCAAGGCGAATTGGCCAGCTGAGGACTAACTGCATACGCGGCGAACTAGTCTACGGTCGTGAGTGTCATCGCTGCCGGAAGACCAGGTTCAGGACGATCGTGGCGACGATCGAGATGACGATGCTGGTCGCAAGCGGGATGTAGACGGTCACGTTTCCGCTCTTGAAGGTGAAGTCGCCTGGCAGGTGAAACCTGGCGAACAGCATCAGCGCCCCGCCGATGATCACCAGGAGGACGCCGAACACGAGGAGCAGACGCCCCACCCCGGCCACACGCTTACAGTAGGCGGGTTTGCTCGGTCGCAGGTGCCGGTGGCTTCAGGCCGAGGTGCTCGTAGGCAAGCTCCGTGGCCACTCGTCCCCGGGCCGTGCGGGCCAAGAAGCCAACCTGGATCAAGTACGGCTCGTGCACATCCTCGATCGTCTCCGGCTCCTCTGACAGCGAGGTCGCCAGCGTATCAAGGCCGACCGGGCCTCCCTTGAACTTGAGGATCACGATCTCGAGCAGCCGGCGGTCGAGCGGCTCGAGGCCGATCTCGTCCACCCCGAGCATGCTCAGGGCCTGCCGGGTCAGGTCCACCGTCGCGCGTCCGTCGCCACGGACTTGCGCGTAGTCGCGAACCCGTCGCAGCAGGCGGTTGGCGATGCGCGGCGTGCCTCGCGCGCGGCGTGCGATCTCGGACACGGCATCGTCGTGGATCTCGATGTCGAGAATGCGCGCCGAGCGGCTCACGATCTTTTCGAGCTCTGCTTTGTTGTAGAAGTCGAGTCTGTACACGGCTCCAAAGCGGTCCCGCAACGGCCCGGTGAGGAGGCCCTGCCTCGTCGTGGCGCCGACGCATGTGAAGTGCGGCAGAGGAAGCGTCGCGGCACTCGCCCCCACGCCCTTGCCGAGCACGGCGTCGAAGCGAAAGTCCTCCAGAGCCGGGTAGAGCGATTCCTCGACGACGGTGTTCAGGCGGTGGATCTCGTCGATGAAGAAGACGTCGCGCGTGGTGAGATTCAGCAGGATCGAGCCGAGCGCCCCTTGATGATCGATCGCCGGCCCTGAGCTCACCTTGATGGAGACGCCAAGCTCGTTGGCGATGATGTGCGCCAGGGTCGTCTTGCCCAGGCCGGGCGGTCCGCACAGCAGCACGTGCTCGACCGGCTCGTCGCGCCGGCGCGCCGCTTCGAGGAGAATGCCTAGGTTCTCGCGGACCTGCTCCTGGCCCACATACTCGGCGAGGAACCGCGGCCGCAGCGTGAGGTCGAACTGCTCGTCGTCCGATCTGGAGTCGAGGACTTTGTCTTTGGTCATTTCCTGCCCAGTGCCCTGAGCGCTACCGCGAGCGCCTCCTGCGTGCTCGGTGATGTTTTCCAATCGACCGAGTCGATGCCGGCGCGCGCCTCCTGCGAGGAGAAGCCAAGGTTGCGCAAGGCAGACTCGACCGCTTTCGGCACTGCTCCATCGCCGGCGAGCGCGGCCGCGCGGGGCACGGCTTCCAGCGCGGCGACGGCGTCGAGGCGTGGCTTCAATTCAATGATCACCTTCGCCGCGGTCCGCGGGCCGACTCCACTGGCCCGCCTGATGGGTGACGCATCCTCGCTCATGATTGCTCGCTTCAAGACCTCGAGGCTCGCCGCACTAAGAATGTTGAGGCCGACCTTCGGCCCCACACCGTCTACCTGGATGAGCATCTCGAAAAGCTCGAGCTCCTCGACCGACGCGAACCCATAGAGCGCGAGCTGGTCCTCGCGCACGTGGGTATGGATGTGCAGCTCAACGTCGCCCCCTGGCGGCGGCAGCTGCTGGCGCGTTTGCGTCGCCACGGTGACCAGATAGCCCACACCGCCCACGTCGAGGACGACGAAATCAGGACCGGCACGGCGGACGACACCGCTGAGGTGCGCGATCACTGCATTGCCGCCCTGGCGAATCGCCTGCTCCGCGCGTGGCACAGCGCGATCGCGATCGCATCACGCGCGTGGTCGTCGAGCCGGCCCTCGGGAAGCTTCACCTGGGCTGCGAGCATGCGACCGATCTGTGCCTTGTCCGCGCTGCCGTATCCGGTGAGGATCACTTTGATCTGGCTCGGCTTGTACTCGAACACGGGCACGCCGCGCTCCTCGAGCACCGTGAGAATCGCGCCGCGCGCCTGCGCGACCCCGACGGCGCTTGTCGCGTTGCGGCCCATGAAGAGCTCCTCGATCGAGGCTTCCGTGGGCGGATGCTCCTCGAGCAAGGCACGCAGGTGGTTGGTGATCGTCAGCAGGCGTGCGCCGTCGCGGCCCGGAATCGTGACGACGGTGCTGCAGGCGAGGACGAGGTTTGGTTCGGCCAGCAGGGCGAACCCAGTGCCGGCCAGTCCAGGATCGACCCCCAGGATCAGCCCGTCTTTGCGACCCGGCATGTGTCCATCAGGTTTTACACCTGTGCCGCAACGCGTTCAAGGACGTTGGATGGGATGTCGAAGTTGGCGTAAACCTGCTGGACGTCGTCGTCCTCCTCCAGTGATTCAACCAGCCGGAGTACTGCCCCGGCTTTGTCGTCGCTGACCGCGACCGTTTGCTTGGGCTGCATCGTGATCTCCGAGTTCTCGACCACCACTCCGAGTGCCTCCACCGCCGCCTTCACCGCTTCGAACGCCGCGGGAGAGGTCGTGATCTCGACCGATTTGCCTTCGACCTGGACGTCGTCGGCGCCCGCCTCGATCGCCGCGAGACCGACCTCTTCAGGATCGACCTTGCCCGCATTGACCGTGATCACTCCCTTGCGCTCAAACATCCAACCAACGGCGTTGCTCTCGGCGAGGTTGCCGCCGCCCTTGGAGAAGAGGTGACGGATAGCGGCGGATGTGCGATTCCGGTTGTCCGTGAGTGTGTCGACCATGATGGCCACGCCCGCCGGTCCATAGCCCTCGTAGCGGACCTCCTCCAGCCTTTCCCCGGCGAGCTCCCCGGTCCCCCGCTTGATCGCGTTCTGGATGCGATCGGTCGGCATGTTGGTCTCGCGCGCCTTCTGGATCGCAAGGCGCAGGCGGAAGTTCCCGTCCGGGTTGCCTCCACCCTCGCGGGCGGCGATGGTGATCTCACGGCTCGCGCGAGTGAACGCCTGGCCGCGCTTGGCGTCGACGATGGCCTTCTTGTGCTTGATGCCGGCCCACTTGGAATGGCCTGACATTACCGGCAGCCTCCGAACATGCTTTCGATGATTTTATCCCACGCGTATTCGAACGAAACTTCGTTTACCGACCTGGAGGACATCTCCATCTTTGAGCGCTCCATCCAGCCCGGCCTTCTCGCCGTTGATGCGAATTCCGCCCTGGTCGATCAACCGCCTCGCGTCACCCCGACTGCGGGCAAGGCCGGTCTCCACCAGCACCCCGAGCAGATCGTCCGGATTCGTGATCGTTCGCTCGTGGATCTCGTCTGGCATCTCGCGCTGGCGAAACTTCCTGTTGAAGTCCGCCTCGGCGCGTGCGGCAGCCTCTTCGCCGTGCAGACGTTTGACCAGTTGGAACGCGAGCCCGGCCTTCGCATCGCGCGGCTTCAAAGCCAGGACTTCTCTTTGCTGCTCGGCATCCAGGGCTGACACCAGCCGGACGTACTTCTCGATGAGGCGGTCGGGGATCGACATCGTCTTGCCATAAATCTGCTCGACCGGCTCGCTGAGACCGATATAGTTCCCGAGCGACTTCGACATCTTCTGCTCGCCGTCCGTGCCTTCGAGCAGAGAAAAGACCGCAATGTCCTGCGGCTCCTGCCCGTACGCCTTCTGAATCTCGCGGCCGAAGAGCAGGTTGAAGAGCTGATCGGTGCCTCCGATCTCCACATCGGCTTTGATCGCGACCGAGTCGTAGGCCTGGTTGAAGGGATAGAGAATCTCGTGTGCACCGATCGCGGCGCCCGACTTGAGCCGGTCGGCAAAGTCCTCGCGCTGCAAGACTTGCTGCAGTGTCGCCTTCGCCAGGAGGCGAAGGGTGTCGGCTGCCGTCATCGAAGCAAGCCATTCCGAGTTGTGGCGGACCTCGATCTTCCGGCGGTCGAGGACCAGGTCCAGCTGCTCGAAGTACGTCTCCGCATTATTTGCGATCTGCTCTTCGGTGAGCATGGGGCGCGTTTCGGAGCGTCCGCTCGGGTCACCGATCAGGCCTGTGTAGTCGCCGATGATGACGACGACCGTGTGACCGTCGTCCTGAAAATCACGCAGCACATCCAGCACCACCAGGTGGCCCACATGCAGGTCGGGCGCAGTCGGGTCGAGGCCGAGCTTCACGCGCAGCTTGTCTCCGCGCTCGAGCCGCGCGCGCATATGGTCGGCGACGTGAATCTCCACCGCCCGCTCCCGCAGGCCTTGAAACAGCGCCGTGCTCACGCGTCGAGCTTAGGGGTTTACCGGTCCGGGCCCGAAGTAGACCTGCGGGTCGCTCGGCAGCAGCGGCTGAAACAGCGCCAGGATCGGTTTGTTGACCGCGTTCACAAGGTTGACCGCGAACAGGGAGTGATGCACCGCGTCCCGCAAGTTCTGCTGCACCGGGTCGAGCTGTGCGCCTCCGATTGGGTTAGCCGCGGCGCCGATCTCGTAGACGACGACGACGGTTAGCAGGATCGAGGTCAGCAGACCGATGACTGTCCCGAGCGTCCGGTTGAGCACGATGGCCGGGATCTGGATCTGTGAGTGAGCGAGCTGCGTCGCCACCTCCACGATGAGCAGCACTGCGACGATGATCCCGAAGAACCCGTAGACGCGAGCATCAGGCGTCTCGAAGTTCGACGTCTGCTGCAGGATACCGCCGGCCTGCAGGCCCATATTGGTTGCTGCCCAGACCGCGACGAAGAGAGCGACGAGGCCGATGAATCTGCGGATCAGACCGCTGAAAAAACCGCCGACCGTGTACGCGACGACGAGCACGATCGGAATGAGGTCGATCCAGCTCATTCAGTGCTTCCCTTGTAACGGCACGCGAAAGCGTGCGGAAATCGCGCCGGCTCTCACTCTCTGAACCTGGCGCCGTGTCTTTTCTCCAGCCCCAGC
>DATEGC010000083.1:0-7032 GCA_035280285.1 Candidatus Dormiibacterota bacterium
GCACGCCCCGAATACGAGGTCAGCGGTGCTCATTCCCGTTCAGCAGCGAGTCTACAGGCAGGCGACCAGGGCTTCGACCAGGCTCCGCGTACGGGGATCGACGCCGCCAGACGGCAGCATCTGGTTCATCACGTACGCGAAGGCGAAGCCTCGCCCAGGATCGGCGAAGCCGACCGAGCCGCCCATCCCGTAGTGGCCGAAAGAGCCCACGCCGGCCATCGGCCGGAACGGGAACGAGAGCTGAAATCCGGTGGCGTATCGAGTCTCGTAACCGAGGACGAGATCTTCGCCGGCCGACTGGACCTGGGTCGCGCTGGCCAGGATGTCGGGCTGCAGCAGCCGCACGCCGTCGACCTCGCCGATGCAGGCCGCGTACATTCGCGCCAGCGAGCGGGCGTTGGCGATGCCGTTGGCGGCCGGGATCTCCGCCGCGTGAAAGGCGCGCTCGTTGAAGATCCCAGGCGTCAACGCGGGATTGACGAACGCTTTATGGAGCAGGGTCGTTGGATCCAGCAATCGCGCTGTGAAACCGTCGACCGGCGTGCCCTGCGCAGGCGGAGGTGCGGGGATCAGCGGCGCGACGCGTTCCTCCTGCGCCTCGGGCAGCCCGATCCACAGCTCGAGACCCAGCGGGCGCGCGAGGCGTTCGGCCACGAACTCGCCCACTGACATTCCCGTTATGCGGCGGATCACCTCGCCCGCGAGCCAGCCATACGTCCCGACGTGATATCCGTGGCCACTGTTCGGTTCCCACAACGGACGCTGCGCGGCGAGCGCATTCACAACCGGGTCCCACGCCAGCTCGTCGTCGAAAGTAAGCGGCCGATCGACCGCCGGAAGTCCCGCGCGATGGCTGAACAACCAGCGTACGGGCATGTCCTGCTTGCCTTCGGTGCCAAACTCGGGCCAGTACGCGACGACAGGCGCGTCGAAGTCGAGCTTGCCCTCCTGGGCGAGGATGTGCGCGGCGACTGCCACCACGCCCTTGGTCGATGACATCACCATCTGCAGCGTGTCGGGCGTGTAGCTGCCGCCCCAGATGTCAATGACTTTGCGACCGCCCATGTAGACGCAGCAGGCGGCGCCCACCTCGCCGTGGCGCTCGAAGTTGGCTGCGAACGCGTCGTGGACGGTCTCGAAACCGGTGTCCACCGAACCGTGGATCTTGGTCTCGATCACGCGCCTAAGTTACTGCACTTACTCGCCCACCGCTTTCCGGCGCCGGGGCTTGTCGGTCGACCTGCGCATGGGCGGGCTTTCGTCGCGGCGGATGACGTTCACCTCGATCGGCAGCACGCCGATGTTGACCAGCGCCGCCCACAGGCCACCCGCGAGCAGCCCGATCAGAGCGCCGAGGATGCCGCCAAGCGCGCCCACGGCTGGGATCACGAGGTACCAACGATCGGAGAGCCACTCGAGGGATTTCACCTGGTCTCCCAGCGGCAGGAGCTGCTGGGTGACACCAAGGCTGAAGCCAAGCTGCGCTTGCCAGTCGACGATCGCGCCCGCGAACCAGCTCATGAGCGCGCCCAGCGTCGCGCCGGCAAACAGGCCGAACACGAAGCCTGTGATGGCGCCCGCGAACATCGCGCTGCGAATCGATAGGCGAACGAGGAAGTCGTTCACCATGCGGGCCGTCTCCTCACTCTCGAGAGCGCGAAGATCGCGACGATCAGTACGAGAGCGGGAATTGCGAATCCGTACGCGATGTACGGCAGCAGTCGCTCGTGTCGCGCGCCGGGTTGGATGGCGACAGCGACTCCGCTCGTGCGCACTGCGGCGGGCGGCGTCGAGGGTGCGCTGCTGGCGAAAGCGCGAGCCGCGGCAATCCCGGCGGGCCGCAGCGCGCCCTCAGGTCCATACAGGCCGAACGTCTCGACCGTGAGTCCGGGCCGCTGCGTCCAGTAGTCGTCGAGCGACCACCACACGGCAGCACCCACGAAGCCGTTCGGCTCGGTGTCGTAGCTCTGCGACAGCCGGCCGTAGTACGTGTTGAATACGCGCAGCTGCTGGGCCACGTCCGCCTGGTCGTCGGCCCAGTGTCCGTACTCGAGCACCACCACCGGCTTGTGGGGATAAGTGCGGTGTGCCTGCAGCAGCGCCGACAGGATCGCCGCACCGGAGAGCCGTCCTCCGTAAAGCACGCCATAGTAAAGCGTGTAGCCCGCAACGTCGAGATTCGCGCTGGTCGGGTCAGCCGGATCGGTGCCGTAGGCCGCCTGACCCACAAGACGCGTCCCGTCGATGCGCCGGTCCAGTATGCGCAGCCTGTTCAGCGCGGCGGCGCGTTCAGACGAGCCCGTCGACTCGTTGGCGAAGCCATGGAAAAGCACGCTGGGTCGATTGAAGTCCCGCAGGTCCATCTCGGCGAGCATCTGCTGCGGAATGCCGCGGTCCATGGCGATGGAAAAGGTCTGCGGCGTGAAGTGGTAGAGAGGAATCTCCTCCCACAAAGCGAGCCCTAATCGATCCGCGAGCACCGGTACCATCTGGTTGGGTGGATGGTGGTCGACCCTTACGAGGTCCGCGTGCACGTTGAGCGCACGCGTGAGAGTCGACGCGATTTCCGCGGTCGAAGTCAGCGGTCCGCCGTGCGGTTGTCTTTCCTCGTGCATCGCCACGCCGTTGAGAGCGATCGGCCTGCCATTGAGGAGAATGCGCGGGGCGGTCGAGTCGACCTTGACCTGCCTCAGCCCGAAGGTCGTGTACAGGTTGTCGACCCGGTCGTCGTTGGCAATCGTCGTGACCTGCAACACGTAGAGCGCGGGCAGCGAGGGACTCCAGAGATCGGCCTGGCGGATCGAGAAGGGCGCCGCGACACGGAATACGGATTCTCCGCCCATCTCGCCGACGTCGATGTGGTGGTCGAGGAGCGGCGTCGCGTCCACAGGGATCAGGCTTGACGCGTTCGGGTCGAGCCGATTCCGGGCGTTGACCTGTGCCGGCCACAGCTTGACCTCGACGGCTCCCCGAACGGTTCCGTTGCCTCGATGCTGAACGACGATCGAGACGTCGGCACCGTCGAGGTGAGGGCTGACGTCAGCGCGCACTGCGCTCATCGGCGGGACGGCTTCGAGCCAGACGTCGCCCACGATCCCGCCGTAGTTCCACCAGTCGGCCAGACCCCAGGGCACGATGTCGTCGCGAGTCCCCCACTCCGGGTTGTCCACGCGGACCACCAGGTTGTTGTGGGAGCCGGGCACGAGCGCGCTGGTGGCATCGAGGGCGAAAGGCGTGTCGCCGCCCTCGTGGTAGCCGAGGTAATGACCATTCAGCCACACGTCCGCGACATACCGCACAGCCCCGAACTTGAGCAGCGCGTACCTGTCGCCCCACTCGAGACCGAGAGGAAAGTCGAGGCGATAGAAACCGCCGGTGGTTGTGCGGTCGGGAGGCGGATTGAAGGTGCCGGGCACATCGATGGACGGCCAGCCTGAGGCGTCGTAGACCGGATCGCCCCGCCGGCCGAGCTCAGCCGTGAGCGCGTCCATCGCCGAGCTGCGATTGGTCATGCTCAGGCCGCTGTCAAACGGTTGACGGTCGAACCTCCACGCACCGTCGAGTTCGGCGCGAAGCCTCGGCTCCCGGTCGAATGTGGGCACGGGCTGGCCCGACTCAAAGGCGACAGGCCCGCCGAGATGGTCCTGGAACGTGAGCGTGGGCGCAAGGTCGGCGTGGCCCCCTGCCGGAACCAGGCTGCACGCGGCCAGGAGCGGCGCCAGGAGAAGGCAAGCCACGAGGATGACGGCCCGCCGGGAGTGGGGCATGATCCCTCCAAGGTACGAGGGCACATTTGTTCGCGTGCCCAGGCGCCTCAATAGGTAACGCTCGACGGGCCCTTGTAGGGTACTTTCATGGGCCCCTCAAAGCGCTGGTCGCGGAACGTAACCGAGAGGAGCGACGCCCTCGACCTCGAGCCGGGCGTCTTCACGAAATCGAGTCCGCGCGCCATCGCCGAGTCGTTGAAGCGATCCGCGGAGCACAGCACACGGCGCAAGAGCGATCCCTTTCGCTCCGCGATGTCGATGCTGACCTTCTACATCAACCGCGCGGGCAAGAGCCTGCCGCGCGACAGCCGCGATCGCCTGGAAGCGGCGAAGGCCGAGCTGCGGGCGCTGTTTGAGAAGAAGATTTAGAGCCCGCGACCAGGTCACATCGTTCGTAGGCCGTGACGTGGACGTGCCCTTTCATTCGAACGACTTGTGCATTCGGCATTCGTCCCGCGCCAGCGTCATTCCAACATTCGGGGTCGCTCGATGTGCCGACGAACACCGGGACAAGCGTCTCGATCTGCGGCAGATGAGCCCAGGTATCGGGCGGCTGCTCGCTAAGGCCATGACCGCGATGGTCGAACAGGATGCAACGGAACTTCTTCGCGAGCGCGTCCACATACCCGGCGTCTTGCCACATGGAGCCCGCACCGGCGCCACCTGTGTGAAGGACGAGGGTTAGTCCGGCGCCGGCGGCCTCGTAGCGCAGCCGCACTCCATCCGATGCGGTGAGAAACGGCACGGGATGACCCTACCGCGTTATGGGCGCCGGCTGATCACAGTCGCGGGCGCGTCGCGCCTCGAGGAGCTCGTAGCGCACGGCGCGGCGGATCACGAACTGGTCGTCCGAATAGCGCTTGCGCGTAGCCTCGTCGACGATCCATTTCGCGCGTCGCACGAATCGCAGATGCTCCCAGAGGTACTGGCGGAGCTCCGCGAGGCTGGCGAATGGTACGCGGTGCCACAACCGCCCGCGACGAGTGCGTTTGAATAATCTTTCGCGCACCACGCGCGCGATCGCCAGATCCGAAGCTTGATCGTTTCTGAGCTCGGTGCGCGATGTGTTGACAACGCCGAAAAGCTGGAATCCTCTCGTCTTGCGGCGCTCCGCGTACGCGAGGACGCGCGAGTCAGGCCGGGCGTCGACGATGATCCCACCAGGCGCGAGTACCCGGTGGATCTCGTATAGGGCATCGACCATGCCCTTTCGTGCGATGCATCAAAGCGTCCACGACAGGATCACGACGTCAAAGGCCCGATCTGAGTACGGCAGCTGCTGCGCCGCACCGACCGCAAAGCGCGCGTTTCGAACACCAGCCTTGCGCGCGGTCTTCCTCGCGGTCGCGATGGCCTCTGCGTCCGGATCGAGCCCGTCGACGCTCGACGCGACTGGCGCGACGGCGAGCGCGAAGCGGCCATCGCCGCACCCGACGTCCAAGACGCGCTTCCCGCGCACCAGCGGCTCGCCGCCCCACTCGCGGAGCTCGTCGTTGGGCGAAGGCCGGAGCGCAAAAGAAAGCGCCGGGACGTGCCTTCCGATATCTCCGAATGGGCTCGTTGCACCGCGGCTCATGCTGTGCGTGCAGCTTAAACCCGGTCGCGCGGGCGAGATTTGAACTCGCGGTCTCCTGGTCCCAAACCGAACCGGACGGCGACCGAACGTGACCTGAATTCATCTCACATGCGCGAATCCCACGCAAGTCTGTTAACGCGACTGCATGCATTCCGCATGCTAAAATCAAAGCTGTGGGAAAACCGCTACAGATAAGAAACATGCCTGAGCCGGTCCTTGAAAGCCTTAGGGAGCGAGCAGACGAGGTCCACTTGTCTCTGACCGCCTACGTCCTCGAGGTGTTGACCGCACACGTCGCAACCAAGACCATGAATCAGGTGCTTGGTGGACCTCGGCTGCGCCATGGAAGGCCACTTGCGAATCGCGAGATCCTGGAACTGATTTCTAGCGGCCGTAGGTGACCGTAACGGATGCAGGCGTCTGGATTCGAGCTATCGTCGACGAGGTGCCCGGCGGGCCAGTTCGCAAGCGACTCATGACCCATGCCTCGGTTGCTTCACCTGCGTTGATCGATCTCGAGTTCACCAACGTCTTACGCGGTCTCGTGAGAAAGAAATCGATCCACCTTCGGCAAGCGGAACTTGCGCTTACGGAGTTTGTGCAGGCTCCGATTCAACGCTACGGACATTTGGCGTTGCTGGACCGGATCTGGCGTCTCCGGGCGAATCTCACGGCGTACGACGCTTCCTACATAGCATTGGCGGAACTGCTGGGTGTCGACCTACTGACGATTGACAAGCGGCTTGCAGGCGTACCAGGGATCCAATGTCACGTCGAGGTGCTCTAACCCTGACCCGAGAGGTCCGTTAGGCGCCGCCACCGTATCTGGTGGGAGCGAAAAGCAACTCGACGACGCCGACAGACGACAGAGTGCAGACGATGATCCGCTAGTAAGCTCGACATCTTGCGGGGGCACCGACGTCGCTAGTCTCTTAACGCCGTATTCTTTAATACTTTCCCTACACGGTGATTTCTCAGCGGGCGATGGTCGGGCGGGCGAGATTTGAACTCGCGGTCTCCTGGTCCCAAACCAAAGCCGGTGGCCTACCGAACTTGGGCTGAATTCATCTCACAAAGGGGATTCGCGGGCAAGTCTCCTAAGTAACCGAACGCGTCACGATGCCGTTGCATCGAGATGAGGTTCCTGCTGCTCGTCGCCCTGGTCATCGCTGCTTGCGGCAGCCAACCCGCGCCGACCGCCAACGTGACGCCATCCGCGCCGCCTTCGGGCTCGCCGGCTTCCGAGGTCGGCTCGAACGCGCCGTCGAGCTTGGCCACTTCCTCCTCAATAGCGTTTGCGCTCTCCTGCCGACTGCCCATCACCTGGGACGTCAACACCGGACAAGAATTCGTCCGCAAGGCTGGCTTTCTCAAGTTTCCAGAGCAGACAATTTCTCAGGATGCGAGCGCGCCGGTCGGCAGTTGGTTTTACGACCGCGCCTTCGGGCGCTGGCTGCCGGTGCTCAGGGAAGCGGTGTCCTATGACGGCAGCCGCTACGCCTACGCGACAGGCAATGCATTACAGGGCACGAATGGAAGCCTGCACGTTGTCGATCTACGCACTGGTGCGGATCAGACGATCTTTAGCGGCAACTTCGTCTACCGCGTCGTCGAATTTGCTCCGGAAGGCATCTATCTGACGGCGCAACCGCCTGAAGGACGGTCACGTGGGCTGTGGCTGCAGAATCC
>DATEGC010000084.1:0-5302 GCA_035280285.1 Candidatus Dormiibacterota bacterium
TTGCGCAGGCGGGAGACGATGAACAGCGTCGAGGTCTCCATATCGTTGCCGAGGATCCCTGCCCTGGACCAGAGGTCCAGCTCCTCGCGCAGATCTGGCCGGGGCATCTCGTCGGGCACAAGGTCCGAATAGAGCGCGTCGACCGAGCGCATCAGTCCGACGTGGTAGGGAGCATGTGCTGCCTCAGCAGCCTCGATGAGCGCATTGATCACATCCAGCGAAGCGACGGCCGGGTACTCCTTCGGCACGTATCCGTCCGGAGTGCCTTCGGTGCGCACGGAACCGATCGCGATCACAAGGTCGCCCATCTTGATATTCGCCTGCAGCGCACCGCACGTGCCGACGCGCAGCAGCGTGTGCACCCCAAGCTCGTGAAGCTCTTCGACGCCGATGGCAACAGATGGACCGCCCATGCCGGTCGACATCGCCGAAACCGGCACGCCGTCGACCTTGCCGGTGAACGTTCGGTACTCGCGGCTGAACGCAACCTCGTGCGCGTCATCTAGGTGCTTGGCGATCAGAGGCGTCCGGAATGGATCGCCCGGAACAAGCACGTAGTTACCGACATCGCCAGGACCCAGGCCGACGTGATATTTCTTTTCGGTCACAGCCATTCGCCGAATACTAATCGCCCTTGGTGATGCCGTTCCTATCCACCCGGGCAAGGACGTGCGGCGGCCGGCGCACCTCTCGATCGACGATCCGCCACGCGTTGCGTACCCGCGGAGCGACGCGATTGACGAGCTCCTTCGAGCGGGCGTGGACAGTGACTAGCGGGTCACCAACCTTGACGGCCGCGCCGACCGGCCTCTCAATGACGAACCCCGCCGCCGGATCGACTCTGTCCTCCTTTCGCATCCGCCCGGCGCCAAGCTCCAACGCCGACAGGCCGACCTCCAGCGCGTCGATCGCCTCGACGTGGCCGCCGATCTCGGCCTTCACCGCGACCTCGACCGGGGACACGGGCAGGCCCTGCTCCGGATGACCGCCCTGTGCGGCCAGCATCTGCTCGAACTTCCTGCGTCCGGCCCCCGACCGGAGCACGTTCTCCACGTCCGCCTTCACGCTGGCGAGCGCGCACATCTCAGAAGCCACCCGCAGGCAGACCTCGAGCAGCTCTTCGTCGCCCTCGCCGGCCAGCGCGTCAAGCGCCTCTTGCACTTCGAGCGCATTGCCCACCGAGCGGCCGAGTGGGTTGTCCATCGCGGTGACCAGCGCGACGGTATGCCGGCCCGCGCCCTCGCCGAGCTGCACCATCTCCTGGGCCAGCTCTTGCGCCGTGCGAACGTCGGGCATGAACGCGCCGCGCCCGAACTTCACGTCGAGCACAATGGCGTCCGCGCCGGCGGCTATCTTCTTTGACATCACGCTGGACGCGATCAGCGGAATCGATGGCACCGTCCCGGTCACGTCGCGCAGCGCATACAGCATCTTGTCAGCCGGCACGATGCGCGGCGACTGCGCCGCGACTGCGATCCCGACCTCCTTCACCTGCCTGATGAAGCGCTCGGGTTCCAGGTCGACCGTGAGGCCTGGCACCGACTCGAGCTTGTCCAGCGTGCCGCCGGTGTGGGCCAGGGCGCGGCCGCTCAGCTTCGGCACCTTCACCCCGCAGGCGGCAGCCAGCGGGGCGGCGATGAGCGTGACCTTGTCGCCAACGCCGCCGGTCGAGTGCTTGTCCACCTTGATGCCAGGGATCGGGCTGAGATCCAGGACCTCGCCGCTCGCGATCATGGCCTGGGTCAGCGCCAACGTCTCGGCGGGCGTCATGCCCCGGATGCAGACGGCCATGAGCCACGCCGCCATCTGGTAGTCAGCGATGTCGCCGCGGAGGTAACCGGAGAGGAGGAACTGGATCTCCTCGGGCGTGTGCTCGCCGCCGTCCCGCTTGCGGGCGATGACCTCGAGGGCGTTCGTCAGCCGCCCTTCTTGTAGGGTTTGCCGTCCGCCGCGGGTGCGACGGCTCGGCCGACCGCACCTGCCACCACCACGATCGTGAGCAGATACGGAAGCATGCCGAGGATCTGATAGGGCAGGTTCACGCCGGCGATCTGCAGCCGGCCGCTGAGGGCGTCGGCGGCCGCAAACAGGAGTGCAGCGAGGAAGGCGCCGGCAGGCGTCCACCGGCCAAAGATCATCGCGGCCAGAGCGATGAATCCACGGCCGCCCGTCATGTTCGGGAGAAAGTTGCCTATCTGCTGGAGGCTGAAGTACGCCCCTCCCAGTCCCGCCAGGGCTCCGCTCATGATCACGCTTGTGTAGCGCACCAGGTACACGTTGATGCCGGCCGTCTCAGCGGCCAGGGGGTGCTCGCCGCACGCCCGAACGCGCAGCCCGAACACGGTGTTGAACAGCACGAAATGAATGACCGGGATCAGGAGGAGCGCCGCCAGGGTGATCACGCCGATGAAAGGAGCGTTGGGTAGGAACGTGAGCCGGAAGGCAGGCAGGACACCCGTTCCTGCGAGCTGCGAGTTCTGGATGTACGTGCGGTAGAAGGAACCGGTGATCCCGATCGCCAGGATGTTGATCACCGTGCCGCTCACGATCTGATCCACCAGGAACTGGATCGAGAGCACCGCGTGAAGGGACGCGATCAGCATGCCGGCGATGACCGCGACCAGGACGCCCAGCCAGAGGTTGTGCGTCGCGACAGCGGCCGCGTACCCCGCAAAGGCGCTCGTCAACATGATCCCCTCGAGCGCGATGTTGACGACGCCTGAACGTTCGCTCATCACTCCGCCCATGCCTGCGAGCACCAGGGGTGTCGCCGCGACCAGCGTGGCGACGACGAAGCCCGCGACGTCGAGGTGGGACAGGAAGTCCATCAGGTCTCGGACGACACTCCGGCGGTCTCGCGCTGCGTGATCTGGAGGCCGCCGACCGGCACCTCGCGCAAGCGCAAGATCCAGCGCACCAGCGCGGGGGCGGCGACGAACATGATCACCGTCGCCTGCACGATCGAGATCAGATCCGACGACACCTGCGTCTGGAGCTGCATGAAGGCGGCGCCGTTGCGCATCGCGCCGAACAGGAACGCTGAGGGCAGGATCGCCCATGGGTTGCTGCGCGCGAGCAGCGCCACCGCGATCGAGTCGAAACCGTAGCCGACCGAGAACGAAGACGGCATGTAGTGAGACACGCCAAGGATCTCGTCCGCGCCTGCGAGTCCCGCAAGCGCTCCCGAGATGCCCATCGTGATCACCAGCGTCCAGGCGACTGAGATGCCGGCGGCGCGCGCTGCGCCCTGGCTGAAGCCCACGGTGCGGATGCGAAATCCGATCGTGGTCCGTTGGATGAGGAACCACAGCACTGGCACCGCGATCAGGGCCAGGATCAGGCCCAGGTGAAGCCTGCTCCCTGGGACGACAATCGGCAGCTGCGCGGCGGAGTCGATGAACGGCGTGCGCGGCGCGGTGGAGTGCTTGTCGGACATCACGCCCTTGTTGATCAGGAAGTCCGTCAGCTGGAACGCGACGTAGTTGAGCATGATCGTGGTGATCACCTCGTGGGCTCCGAAACGGGCCTTCAGCAGGCCCGGCACAGCCGCCCAGATGAATCCCCCGAGCATTCCGAATCCCAGCGCGAGCGGAATGTGGAGGATGCCAGGCAGGCCGTGGACGTTATAGCCCGCAAGCACACCGAAGATGGCGCCGAGGTAGAACTGGCCCTCCGCGCCGATGTTGAAGAGGCCGGCGCGGAATCCGAGCGCTACGGCCAGGCCCAGGAAGATGTACGGAATCATCGCGACCAGCGTCTCGGGCAAAGCGCGCTCGTTCGTGAACGCGCCCTGGAACAGCGCGGTGTACGCATCGAGCGGACTGGATCCGGTGACGAGAATCGCGATCGCGGCCACGGCGAAACCGCACAGGACCGAGACGACCGGGAGGACCACCGCCGCGAAGAGCCGCGCGCGCAGCGCGCGATCGAACCTCACGCGGCGCCGGCCATCAAAAGACCGATGCGGTCCCGGTCCGCGTCCTTCTGGTCGAACGTGGCGACCACCTTGCCGCGGTAGACGACAGCCACCCGATCGGCCAGCGAGAGCACCTCGTCGAGCTCGGACGAGACGAGCAGAACGCCCATGCCGTTGTCACGCTCCTCGACGAGCCTGCGGTGTATGAACTCGATCGAGCCAACGTCGACGCCGCGCGTGGGCTGGCTAGCCAGGAGCACTTTGGGCTGGGTCCCGATCTCACGCGCGACGACCAGCTTCTGCTGGTTGCCGCCGGACAGCGACCCGGCGGGCTGGTCAGGGGTCTGGGTGCGGATGTCGAAGGCCTTGATCAGCTTCATCGCATATTCACGAACGGCGTCAAACGCCCGGACGATGAAGCGCGCGAACGGCCGTCGGTCGAACCGCGACAGAACCAGATTGTCGGTCACAGGAAGCTCCAGCACTATGCCCATACGCTGGCGGTCCGCGGGGATGAAGCCGAGGCCGGCTTCGAGGGTGCTGTGGGTGCTCGCGTGCGTGATGTCGCGGCTGCCGAGCCGGATCGTGCCCGTGCGCGGCATACGCAGACCGACGATCGCCTCCACCAGCTCGTTCTGACCGTTGCCCTCTACCCCGGCGATGCCGAGGATCTCGCCGGAGCGAACCTGGAGGCTGACGTTGTCGACCGCGACCTGGTGGCGGTCGTCCTGGACCGTCAGGTCCTTGAGCGACAGGAGGACCTCGCCTGGTTTCGCCTCTCCTTTCTCGACCCGAAGCAGGACGGGCCGGCCGACCATCAGCCGGGCCAGGTCGGCCTGGTTCGACTCGGTTGGCGTCGTAGTAGCCACGACCTTGCCGCGGCGCATCACCGTGATCTTGTCCGCGATCTCGATAACCTCGGCCAGCTTGTGGGTGATGAAGATGATCGCGGCGCCGTCCTTGACCAGCGCGCGCACCACCTCGAACAGGCCCCTTACCTCCTGCGGTGTCAACACCGCGGTGGGCTCGTCCAGGATGAGCAGCCGCGCTCCCCGATAGAGCGCTTTGAGGATCTCGACCCGCTGCTGGATCCCGACCGACAGGTCCTGCACCCTCGCCGCAGGAGGGACCTCGAGGCCATAGCGCTTCGACAGATCCGCGACCCGCGTCCGCGCCCGAGCCTGGTCGACGACGCCGGCACCGGCGGCGATCTCGTGGCCGAGGATCACGTTCTCGGCCACCGTGAGGGGCGGAATGAGCATGAAGTGCTGGTGGACCATGCCGATCCCGAGCTTGATGGCGTCTTGAGGGGAGCCGATGTGAACGGGGTTGCCGTCGTACACGATCTCCCCTGAATCGGGGCGGACGAGGCCGTAGACGATGTTC